>JBFMED010000173.1:0-4825 GCA_040753475.1 bacterium | reverse complement strand
AAATTAAAAATCACAACACATCAAAATTTCAACATTTCTCTTTCATTTTACCATTTGCAATTTACAATTATGTTTAGCTTTAGCTAAACACGTACTTCCATTAATCTTTAAGCTAAACATATACCGAAATATTTGACTTATCTTGCATTTTCATTTATGCTTAAATATTATGAAAAATCTCCTTAATCTTCCTATAAATGAGCTTATATGCCTTGCAAATTCTTTTAGAAAAGGGCTTTCCCTTGACCTTTGTTCTATAATGAATGCAAAATCGGGAATGTGTCCCGAGGATTGCAAATTCTGTGCCCAATCATCACATTATAAAACAGAGATTTTAAGGTATCCATTAAAAAGCAAAAATGAGATTTTAGAAAGGGCAGAATTTGCAAAATCTATTGGTGCAAAGAGATTTGGAATTGTTGCATCTGGAAGGAAGCCAACGAATAAAGAGCTTGAGGCAATAGCAGATGCAATTTCAGAAATAAAAGGCATTTTATGTTGTGCTTCGCTGGGAAGGCTTGATAAACCCAGCCTTTTAGCCTTAAAAGATGCAGGCTTAAAAAGATTTCACCATAACATTGAGACATCAGAGAAATTCTTTCCAAACATTGTAACCACATATCCATTCTCTGAGAAGATAAGGACAATAGAATATGCAAAAGAAATAGGCCTTGAGGTCTGCTCTGGCTGTATCATTGGAATGGGAGAATCCTGGGAAGATAGGCTTAACATTGCAAATTTATTAAAAAGCCTTGGAGTCAATTCCGTTCCAATAAATGTTTTGATTCCTATAAAAAATACGGCTTTTGAGAAAATTTCTCCCATATCACCAATAGATGTGATAAAAACAATTGCTATATTTAGGATAATCTTGCAAGATAAAACGATAAAAATAGGAGCGGGAAGGGAAAATTTAGGTAGGGCTGAATTATTGGCATTTCTTGCAGGAGCAAATGGAATGATTATCGGAGGCTATTTAACGATAAAGGGAAGGGAGATATCCGAAGACCAACAGCTTATTTCAGAAATAAAAGCCCTATTTAAAAATTAAAGGTACAATATTTTTTCTTGCAATATTTCTGGATTATCTTTTATAATTAAAAAATGAATATTTCATTGCTTACGCCAGAGCTTATTCTTATCTTATTCTCTTTTCTTGTTTTAACAGGAGGGTTTTTTAGGCTTAATATAGGCTTTGAGATTGCAATCATCGCTTGCGGTGCTTCCATTGCCTCGCTAATTGCCATTTTTATCATCAAACAACCAATAGATAATAGCCTTATTGTCTCTCCATTCTCAAGCCTTCTTAAAATTTTATTTATATCCTCCCTTTTTATTGTCATTCTTATGTCCAAAGATTTCCTGAAGGGCTTAAAAAACCAGAATGAATATTGCTTCTTTCTCTTAACAGGAACAATTGGGATGCTACTTGCTGTATCAAGCAATGATATGGTCATCCTTTATATTTCAATTGAGCTTATAAGCATAAGCTCTTATATCCTTACTTGTTTTATTAAGGACAAAAAGGGCATTGAGGGAGGGATAAAGTATCTCCTCTTTGGTGCATTTTCCTCAGCCTTTCTTATTTATGGAATGAGCCTTCTCTATGGGCTTACCGGAGGAACAAATTTTTCCGATATATCACCCAGACTCCTTGGATTAGGCTTCGGTCCTATTCCTGTTTTAGCCATTATCTTTATCTTTGCTGGGGTTTGCTTTAAGGCAGACATTGTTCCATTTCATTTCTGGATTCCCGATGTCTATCAAGGTGCACCAACACCCATCACAGCCTTTCTTGCAACAGCCTCAAAGATAGCGGGATTTGCTATTATTATGAACCTTTTATTTGCTCCACTTGGTTCAATATTATTTGATTATAGAAGGCTATTTTTCATTCTTTCTGTAATTACCATAATCCTTGGAAACCTTCAGGCAATACCCCAGAAAAACATTAAAAGGATGCTTGGTTATTCATCCATTAGCCATGCTGGCTATCTCCTCATTGGTCTTTGTGCCTATTCTGGAGAGGGAATAATTGCTATGCTTTTCTATTTTGTTGCCTATTCAATTGCAACCATCTCATCATTCCTTGTAATATCTGCAACGAAGCTAGAGGAGATTGATGACTACAATGGATTTTCAAAAAGAAGCCCCCTTCTTTCACTCCTTATGCTTCTTTCATTATCATCTTTGGCTGGACTTCCTCCTTTGGTTGGATTTTTTGGAAAATTTTCCCTTTTTTATTCAGCCATTAAACAGGGTCTTATACCCCTTGTTATAATTGGTGTTGTCTTCTCTGTTGTCTCAATTTATTACTATTTTATGGTTATAAAGGCAATATATCTTGGAAGAAAGGAAAATGGCTCTATTTCTATCCCAGGATACATAAAAGCCCTTGCAATCCTTTTAATCCTCTCCCTCGTTATTCTTGGGCTATTTCCAAACCCCATTGCAAACCTAGCCTTTTTTGCCAATCAGAGCTTATGAGGATAGAGGAAATATATGCTCCTATTGAAAATAAGCTCTCCCTTGTAAAGGAAAGGCTTAAGATAAAAGAGGATGATAATGAAGCCTTAAGTGAAATACTTTCCTATATTCAAGAAACAAGGGGAAAGCTTATCAGGCCTGCCCTCTTTCTCTTTTCAACTACCCTAAATGGAGATAGCTCAGTCAATCTTGCCTCATCCATTGAGCTTATCCATTGTGCATCCTTGCTTCATGATGACATCATTGATTGCTCAAATTTAAGGAGGAATAAAGAAACCATTGTCTCCAAATGGGGAAAGAATTGGGCACTTCTTGTGGGTGATCTATTTTTAGCCTCTGCCTTTAATATTCTGGTAGATTATGGGGATATGAGGATTGTTAAGCTATTTGCTAAGGGATGCCTCCTTATGTGCAGGGGTCAGATGTCAGAGCTTGAAAGGGGAATAAAAATGGATGAGGAAAGGTATTTAAAGATAATCTACCAGAAAACAGCCCATCTATTTGAGCTTTCCTGCTTAACCGGTGCTATGGTTGGAAACAATGACTTAAAAAGCCTTTCCAATTATGGAAGAAATTTGGGGCTAGCATTTCAGATAATCGATGATATGCTTGATATTGAAGGAGATGATGTAAAAAATAAAAAAGCAACCCTTCCAATTATTCATACAATGAAAATGGCTTCCCCTGCCGATAAAGCCATGCTTGATAAGCTGATAATTGAATCCAATGCCAATGGAATAAGGGATATGGTCAAAAAATATGAAGGGATTGAGTATGCCAAAGGTATCGCAAAAGAATACGCAGAAAAGGCAAAATCTTCCATCGCTGATACTTCCTTAACCCACAAAGAATCCCTCCTTTCCCTCTCTGAGTTTGTTCTCTATAGAAATGAGTGAAAATTGAGGTTGCAAAGGGTGCAGGTTTTTGCTCGGGAGTAAAAAGGGCGATATCGCTTGCTTTATCATCTGTTGAGAAAAACCAACCTGTATTTAGCCTTGGTCCTTTAATCCATAACAACCAGGTGATTGAAGACCTCAAAAAAAGGGGGATAGCTCTTGTCTCATCAATAGATGAGGTAGAAAAAGGGATTGTTATATTTCGCTCACATGGAGCAAGTCCAGAGGATTATATAAAGGCAAAGGAAAAGGGTCTTTTGATCGCTGATGGAACCTGCCCAATTGTTGCAAGGGTTCAACGCATTGCAAAGAGCCTTAATGACGAGGGCTATCCTGTTATTATTCTTGGAGACAAAAACCATCCAGAGATAAAAGGGATTGTCGGGTTTGCAAAGGATGCAATTGTAATAAGCAAGCCAATAGAGGCAATTTCTATAAAGGAGAAAAGGATTGGCTTGATTGCCCAAACAACCCAGAGCCTTGATGACTTTAAAAGCCTCATTAACATCCTTTTGGATTCTGTCTCTTGTATTAAGGTTTATAATACAATTTGCAAGGCTGTGCTAAGGCTTCAGAGGTCATCTATATCTTTGGCAAAAAAATCGGACCTGTTTATTGTGATTGGTGGAAAGAATAGTGCAAACACAAAGAGGCTCTTTCTCCTTACAAAAAATATAAATCCAAATACATATCATATTGAGAAATTTGAAGAGATTGATAAATCTTTGTTTTTGGACAAGAAAAAGATTGGAATTACAGGAGGAACATCAACGCCGCCAGAGGTTATAAGCGAGGTGGTTGAGAAGATAAAGGGGGTGAAATATGGTTGATAAAGAGCTTTTGGATATATTGGCATGTCCTAAGTGCAAGGGAGATATTGAATATTTAGAAAATGAAAACAAGCTCCTTTGCAAGGCTTGCAATTTAAAATATCCTATTAGGGATGATATTCCTATAATGCTTATTGAAGAGGCAGAGAAATAAGATTTACCTCCCATAGCAATGTTTGTTTTTTAAAGATGGAAAAAGGCTCCTAACCTTGAAGATAAATCCTCTCGTCCCCATAGACTTCGTACCGATTTAACTAAAGAACAAGAAGATCTAATAGTTTTTTCAGAAAGCAGTTTAACCCAACTTCCCGACAAAATCCTAATTTTGCTTGATTTTTGGGCAAATTTTAGATTTTGTAGTATCTAATATTTCCTAAAATATTCTAAAATTCTTCTTGACAAAATAAAACAAGTAATCTATAATATTTTTATGTTTATTAAAAGATGTGCCAGGTCGTATAAAGTCGTATAAAGGAAAGACATATGAAACCTTCTGGTTAGCCTCTTCTTATCGGGATAAGGGAAAGATAAAATGTAAGTATCTTTGTAATCTTACAGAGCTTAATCCCATTTTAAGAGAAAATCTTGCAAAGGTTATTAATAATCCCAAGG
>JBFMED010000172.1:0-4758 GCA_040753475.1 bacterium | reverse complement strand
CCCTTACGGTCTCCTGCTCTTCAAAGGATGGCGGCGTTTTGTGGATGGGATGGTATGCTTCTGCTTTTACCTCTCCCATTTCATCTATAGGGTTTCCCAATACACCAATCATCCTTCCCAATATGCCCTTGCCAACCGGAACCTTAATAGGTCCTCCTGTATCAATTGCCTCCATTCCCCTTCTTATGCCATCGGTTGCTCCTAAAGCTATTGTTCTTGTAATATTGTCTCCCAGGTGCTGGGCTACCTCTACCACAAGAATATCTTCCCCTTTTTGGATATGAAGGCTGTTATAAATTGGGGGGATATCGCCCTTTTCAAAGAGAACATCAACGATAGGACCGATTACCTGATTTACTTTACCTATACCCATCTTTTAAGTTAAACATTATAACCCTTGCTAGTTTTTATTGTCAATTGTAATTTTAATTTTTTAAGCGACGCGATCTCAAATTTATAACATATTTATCTTTAGATTCGCAATCCGCAATTCATAAGATATATTGACTCAAATCTTTATCTTCTATAATCTTTTCCAATTTCTTCCTGATATAGGGAGGGTCTATTATAACCTTTTTCTCAGCAATATTTGGTGCCTGAAATGAGATGTCCTCAAGGAGCTTTTCCATAATGGTATATAACCTCCTTGCACCTATGTCCTCTGTCCTTTCATTAACCAAGGCTGTAATTCCTGCCATTTCATCTATTGCCTCCTCTGGAAAAACAAGCTCAATTCCCTCTGTTTTAAGGAGGGCTTTATATTGTTTTATCAAGGCATTCTTTGGAGTGACAAGGATAAGCTTAAAATCCTCCTTTTTTAATGATGAAAGCTCAACCCTTATGGGAAATCTTCCTTGAAGCTCAGGAATCAGGTCAGATGGCTTGGATGCAGCAAATGTGCCTGCGGCAATAAATAGAATGTGATTTGTCTTTACAGGGCCATACCTTGTCATCACCGTTGAGCCTTCAACAATAGGAAGCAAATCCCTCTGAACACCCTCCCTTGAAATATCTGGCCCATAGCTTCCCTTGCTATTGCCACAAATTTTATCAAGCTCATCAAGAAATATTATACCCTCTTCCTCAACCTTTTTTATCGCCTCTTTAACAACCTTATCATGGTCAATAAGCTTTTCTGTTTCTTCAAGCAAAAGGATATTCCTTGCCTCCTCCACAGATATTTTTTTTCTCTTTCTCTTTCCTGGAAGGATGTTAGAGAGGCTTTCAAAGAGACCAGAATCAAAGATGTTTTCCATCCCTGGCATAGCAAATACCTCAACCATCGGAGGTGTCTCCTTTGCCTCAATCTCAATAAGCCTTTTCTCCATTTCCCCACTTTTAAGCATTTTCCTTATCTTTTCCCTTGTCTCCTCCTTTGGCTCTTGTTTTCCTGCTGGAAGGAGGAGGGAGACAAGCCTTTCCTCAACAAAGGAGGCTGCCTTATCCTTTACATTCTCATATTCCCTTGCCTTTATCATATTTACTGTGATATTCACAAGGTCTCTTACCATAGATTCTACATCCCTGCCCACATATCCTACCTCAGTAAATTTTGTTGCCTCAACCTTTAAGAATGGAAGGTCAGCAAGCTGGGAAACCCTTCTTGAGATTTCTGTTTTTCCAACCCCGGTTGGTCCAATCATAATGATATTTTTTGGACAAACCTCGTCCTTTAGCTCATCGGGAAGTCTTATCCTTCTGTATCTATTGCGCATAGCAATAGCTACAGCCTTCTTTGCCTCCTTTTGTCCGATGATATATTTATCTAGCTCAGCTACAATCTCAGATGGTGTAAGCTTCATTAGCGTTTTATAAAATTCAAAAGCGTTATTGAAGATTTTAAATTTCTAAAGTTAAAATCTTACAAAAAGATTGGGGGAAAAGTCAATTGTTAGAAGCTATACAAAAGCAACTGATTTTTTTATTTTAACTTAAGCTTAAGCCTTATGGTAAACTCTCCTCTCTCTATCCTTTCAAATGTTTTTCCAGAATCCTCACAGATATAAGAGCGGCCATATTTTAATACCTTCTCAAGGGGTATCTCAAATGAGCCATTCACTGCCCGGAGGGAAATAGTATTTGTCCCTTCTCTTAATAGAGAGAGGGGAATATGTGGCTTCCCAAATATAAACAATCCATTGCTATTTGGACAGGGAGCTCTTCCTATATCCACCCCATTTACATTGATAAACATAGTTCCACCTCCAGCAAAATCAAAGAAAAAAACACAATCATCCTTTATCTTCGAAATATCCTTGATAATAAGCTCCTTCTTTATAACCCTATTCGGATTGTTTAAAACAATTATTTCCCTATCTCCACCTTCCTCAGGTGTATCCATTATATAGAGATAGCCATCCTTTTCAATCTCTAACCCATTTTTATATACCATAGGGTAGATTAAGCCTTTAAGGGTAGAAGAGAAGTTTACAAACATAAATAGGAATGGGAATAATAAGAGGGGGGCAATAATTGATTTAATTTCCCCTTTTTTAAAATGGGTATATAAATAGAACAAGGCATATCCTCCAAAGGGCAAGAGGGCAGGGACAACGCCTATTCTATACCTTCCCAAGACCATAAATGCTGTTATGGTCAAAAAATAAGAGAGAATAAAGAATACCAATCCAAGCACAGCCTTTCTCTTTATTGACAAAATAAGACCCAAAAGGGATAAAGGAGCTACTAGGCTAAATTTAAGGAATATTGGCATAATCTTTGAAAGATTTTTAAAATGGCTATAGTCAACATTGTTTGGAAACTCCCAACTGTCCCAAAATAGCCAGGCTTTTTTAAGGGTAAGACCTAACCAGGCAGAAGGGCTGTTTTTGATAAACCTTAAAGATTCCTTTATCCAAAGGGAAGACCTCTTTGAAATAAACGGCTCTTTATTTATCCTCTCTGCAATTTCATTATAATTTTCTGGATATGAATCATAAGTGCCTGTTGAGCTTGGGTTATTTCCAATATAAAATTGGGTTCCTCCCTTTGCAGAAAGAAGAATAAACTCCTTTGTGTCAATGTAATTCTTTATTGTAACAGGAATTATTGGTGTAATTGCTCCAATTGCTATAAACAAAAAGATAAAAATTCCTTTCCTTGCTCCAAACAATATTAAAGACAAAATAAAAAGAAATGGGACAAATGTAAGGATAGTTCCCCGCAGGAGGGCCGATATTCCAATTGCCATTCCTAAAATAAAGCCATTTTTTCTTGTTGAATTTTCTTGGGCTCTTACCAAAAAATAGAGGATTATGCAAACAAAGGAGGTAAATAACCCGTCTATTAACAATGAATCCTCATAGAGGATAAACGGGCCATAGAATAGGGCTAAAATAAATGTAATAAAACCAACATTTTTGCCAAATAGCCTTTTTGTTGCAAGATAAAGAAGGAAATAGGAAAATAGGGCTATGATTGTCTGAACAATATAGACAGAATGAAGATTTCTTCCAAAAATAAGGTAGATAAAAGCTACAAAATAAGGATAGAGAACAGAGGTTGATCCTGCCCAACATATATTTTTTCCCTTTGAGATGCTTTGTGCCTGGGAATCAAAGGTTGTCATATCTGTTCCTGCCATAAGCTGATTTCCAAGCCATCCTTTTGCTTCAATATCCTTAAGAATAGAGAGCCTTAAGACAAATGAGATAACAAGGAGGGAGATAATAAGGATATATTCTAATGAAAAACCCATATCTTTCTTTTTTTGCTTCTTAATCCTTTTCATTATAAAGCCCTCCTAGATTATTTAACCTTATCAGAAAAAGGCTAAATGCCATATTTAAGCTTGATGTTATTGGGTCTACCTTTGAAGCAAGAGAATTCCTCCATAAAACACCCTTCTCTTTTATTCTGTATCCAAATTTCTTTGCAAGGAATAAAATTTCAACATCAAAGGCAAATCTATTTATTCTTCCTAATTTAAATATCTCTTTTGCAACACTTCCTTTAAAAAGCTTAAAACCACATTGTGTGTCTTGAAAATCCTTTAGCAATACAAATTTTACAAGGAGATTAAATATCTTTCCCATCCTCTCCCTCCACCAAGGCTGGTGGACAAGGATTTGAGAATCAGAAGATGCACGAGAACCTATAACAATATCATTCTCTTTCATTTCTTCCAAAAGCCTTTCTACCTCCTCAATGGGTGTGGATAGGTCAGCATCAGAAAATAAAATATATTCCCCTTTTGCTTCCATTACACCCCTTCTCACACTATACCCCTTTCCCATATTCTTCTCATTTTTAAGGAGGGTTATATCGGAAAAGTTGCTTAAACAGGATGATGTATTATCCGATGAGCCATCATCAACCACGATTATCTCATAATCAAATTTATCTTTAAGATATGCTATTATCCTTGAAAGGGTTTGAGAAATCCTTTTTTCCTCATTAAAGGCTGGAATAACTACGGAAAGATAGGTATTCTTCTTCCCTTCCTTTTTCTTCATCAAACTAAATTACTCAACTTTGGCAAAAAATAGAATTTTAGGCTCTTCAGGCTTTTTTGTGGAATCAAACAATTATAATTCAATGTAAAATGCAAAATTAGCAATTAGCATTGCAAAATTATTTTTCTTTCGCTTTCATTATTTTTGAATTTGTCACCAAGTATTGTTTTTTTCTTTTTGTAGGTCTTTATAGGATTCGATTATCTCCTTAGGTGATAAATCTTTCTCGTAGGTTCGTAGGATATAAACCCCATCCAATTCATTCTCTAGTCTTATCCCTTCTTCTTTCCTAAAATATTCAAAA
>JBFMED010000171.1:0-3734 GCA_040753475.1 bacterium | reverse complement strand
TAGAGCTTTTGATAAATTCAACAAGATGAGCTATCTCAAGAGAAGGGGGAATCTCATCCTTTATTTTTATAAGTGCCTGGCTGATATTTAGATGGGAGCGATATAATAGCCTAAATGCATTTTTTATGTCCTGCCTCATCTTGCTTGGCATTCCACTCCTCTGAAGCCCTACTGTATTTACAGAAATGCAGGAAGCAGGGTGTCCATCAGCCATAAAATATGGCGGAACATCTTGGGTAACCTTTGAAGAGCCACCAATCATAGCCAATTTACCAATTCTCACAAATTGATGTATGGCAACAAAGCCCGAAATTATGACCTTGTCCTCTACCTCAACATGACCTGTTAAGCCTGCAAAATTTGTAATCACAATATTGTTTCCGATCCTGCAATCATGGGCAATATGGGAATTTGCCATAATAAAGTTATTATTCCCTATTTGCGTGCTTTCTCCCTCATATGATGAGCGATGGATGGTTGCATATTCACGAATGATGTTATTGTCTCCAATAAAACAATAGGATTTCACATTCTTCCATCCAGCAATCTGCGGATCATTTCCAATAACCGCACCTATATCAATATAGCAATTTTTTCCTATCCTTGTCCCATTTTTTATAACAACATAAGGACCTATTCTTGTCCCTTCTTTGATTATAACATCATCTTCTATAATGGAATATGGGCCAATCTCAACCCCTTCTTCTATTTCTGCATTCCTATGAACAATTGCGGTTTGATGGATCATTCTTTAGCAACAATGGGTGCACAGGCAATAACCCTGTCATCCTTCTTTAATCTCACCAAGCAAACACCCTTTGTATTCCTTCCGATTATTCTAATATTTCCTACAGAAATTCTTATAACCATCCCAAGCTGTGTAATCAAGACAATCTCATCAGCCTCATCTACCTCAAGGATTCCAACAACATTGCCATTTCTCTCATCTGTCTTTATATCAATAATACCCTTTCCTCCCCTTTTTTGCAATCTATAAAGCCCGGTTAAGCTTCTCTTTCCAAAGCCATTCTCTGTTATTGTAAGAAGGCTTTTTCCCTCTTTTATTACTTCCATCCCAATAAGAAAATCATCCTTGTCAAACCTCATTCCAATAACACCACCTGCTGTTCTTCCCATAGGCCTTGCATCGCTTTCCTTAAATCTTAATGCCTTTCCCTTTCTTGAGGAAAGGATTATCTCATCCTTGCCAGATGTCAAATTAGCAGAGATAAGGGAATCACCTTCTGATATATCCATTGCAATTATTCCCGTTGTGCGTGGATTTGAAAATTGTGAAAGCTCTGTCTTCTTTATCTTGCCAAGCCTTGTTGCCATAAGGATATATCCATCCTTAAATTCACGAACCGGGATAATTGCTGCTGGTTTTTCATTTTCGACTATAGAAATAAGGTTTATTATGGGCTTTCCCCTTGAAAGCCTTCCTCCCTCTGGGATATTATATACCTTAAGCCAATAGACCCTTCCTTTGTCTGTAAAGATAAGGAGAAAATCGTGGGTTGATGCAATGTATAGGTTTTTGACAAAATCTTCCTCCCTTAATTCAAGGCCAGAGACACCAACGCCTCCCCTGTGTTGCTTTTTATACACACTTACCGGAATCCTTTTGATATAGCCCCTGAAGGATATGGTAATTGCAACATCCTCCTCCTTTACAAAATCCTCCATCCTGAATTCTTCGCTTTCTGGGATAATTATGGTTCTCCTTTCATCCTTAAATTTCTTTTGCAATTCCAGAATCTCATCCTTTATAACCTCCAAAATCCTTGGTCTTGAGGAAAGGAGGGAATTAAGATACTCAATCCTTTTTATAAGCTCAAGGTATTCTTTCTCAATCTTTGTTTCTTCAAGCCTGGTTAGCCTTTGAAGCTGCATCTCAAGGATTGCCTGGGCTTGTTTCTCTGAAAGGGAAAGCTCAAAAACCAATGTATTCTTTGCGCTCTTTGGGTCTTTTGAATTTCTTATAATTTTTATAACCCTATCAATATTTTTCTGGGCAATCTTTAAACCTTCAAGGATATGAACCCTTTCGCTTGCAATTCTTAATTGATACCTTGACCTCCTTGTAATTATTACAACCCTATGTTCAATATAGGAGGAAAGAATTTTTTTTAAAGACATAATCTCAGGGCTTTTGTCCTTTATGACAAGCATAATAATTCCAAAGCTTGTCTGGAGCTGGGTATGCTTGTATAGCTTGTTTAAAATGACATTAGGGTTTTCATCCCTCTTTACCTCAAGGACAACCCTTATTCCATCCCGATCAGACTCATCCCTTAATTCGGATATACCCAACGATTTTTCCTTATTTACCTCAACAATCCTTTCAATGAGGGCTTTTTTATTAACCTGATAAGGAATCTCTGTAATTACAACCCTTTCTCTCCCATTTTCTTTCTCAATATTTGCCTTTCCCCTCATTATAATTATGGCCTGCCCTCTCTCATAAGCCTCCCTTATTCCCGAGGAGCCAACAATGTATCCTCCGGTTGGAAAATCAGGGCCTGGGATAATCTTAAGAAGCTCATCTATACCAATTTCAGGATTATCAATTATTGCAATAATCCCTTGAATTACCTCATAAAGGTTATGGGGTGGAATATTCGTTGCCATGCCAACCGCAATGCCAGATGAGCCATTTATAAGGAGGGAGGGAAGCAAAGCAGGAAGAACCTCCGGCTCCTTTAGGCTATCATCAAAATTTGGGATAAAGTCTACGGTTTCATCCTCAATGTCTAAAAGGAGGTTTTCGGTTATAGATGAGAGCCTTACCTCGGTATATCTCATAGCCGCTGGAGGGTCGTCATCTAAAGAGCCAAAATTTCCCTGGCCATCAATTAAGGGGTATCTACAGGAAAAATCCTGTGCCATCCTAACCAGGCTATCATATACAGCCTGGTCGCCATGTGGGTGATACTTTCCCAAAACCTCTCCCACAATCCTGGCTGATTTTTTATATGGCTTGTTATGGGATAAATCAAGCTCAGACATTGCATAGAGGATTCTTCTGTGAACAGGCTTTAAGCCATCGCGAACATCAGGCAATGCCCTTCCGATAATGACAGACATCGCATAGTCAAGGTAGGAAGTTTTCATCTCCTGCTCAATATAAGACTCAATAATTTCAGACATTTCTATTATATGATACAAAAAAATAGGTGGTTTCAGCAAGGATTATTTGGGATTAAGCGGGTTATGAAATAGCGTAAGGGATTACCTCACCACCATTGACTTAATGGCTGAAAAGTTTAAGGTTATGTCCATTCCGGCAAGGTTTCCTGTATCCTCTGCCATTATTGAGATAATAACCTCATCGGGTGGAGAAATGGTTTTCTTATTGCTCTCTAAGGTTAAGGTCGGCGTAGCTGGCTCAATAACCTCTAATTCTTCCTGATTGGCTAAAATCAGGGTTGCCATTGCCTTTAGATTAAAGGAAGAGGCATCTTCTCCTAAGGCTTCAGTAAGCAAAGCAAGAAGCTCATCATAAGATTCTTGTACCTCAAGCATTTTTGTTTTCTTGGTAAGAGAGAAATCTACAATAGTAAATGTTCCTGCATTTACTCCTATTCCCCGCTTGGTCTTTGGATAATATCCAGATTTGTAGGCAAGGAGGGTATAGGTTCCAGGATTTAGATTGCTGATAATGTATTTTCCTGTGCTATCAGTAAGTGCCATTCCTGAACTAGGACCAGAGGCAAAGAGGTGAGCTTTTTCTA
>JBFMED010000170.1:0-8358 GCA_040753475.1 bacterium | reverse complement strand
TCTAATTTGGGAATTTGAAAATAGTTAGATAAAAGCTCTATTACCTTCTCGTTTGCTCTACCCTTAACAGGCGCTTCCTTTACCCAAACCCTAAAATTACTTTCGTCTTTCTTCTCAACTTTTTCCACTTTAGCTCTTGTCTTTACCCTTACAAAAATTTTCATAAACAGCTAAACACATACCAATTTTATAGTATCTTTCATAATGGAGTTTAATGCGTTAACTATCAAATTATCCTAACCTCTGATGCCTTAAAGGAGAGATAAAGGGATGAACCAAGGGTAATGGAAAGCAAAGATACAGAACTCGAGGTGATTGTAGCATAAAATGTCAATCCTAAAACATCAACTTCCAAAGAAACCATATCTTTTTTTATTTCCTCAAGCTTAATTACCCTTCCAAACAGGGAATTTCTGCAGGATGATATAAGGGGCTCTTTTGAAACAACAATTGCGGTTTCCTCAATTAAAATATGACCCTTTCCTTCATCCTCTGTGATAACCCAAATCCCTACATCATCCTTTATCATTGCCTGTTTTAGCCCTTTGCCCTTTGGAAAAATGCAGGGGAATAGATTTTTTATCCCCCCATTTCCTATCCTTCCAGAAACAATAGATAGGATATCATCTGTAACCCTGTATCCAGATGAAATATTATGTGTTGAAAAGATAATGGTTGTTCTTTTTTCCTTATTTATCCTCTTAATAAGCTCCTCAATTATCTTAATGCTTGTTGGGTCTATGTTTGCGGTTGGCTCATCAAGCAATAAGACCTCTGGCTCAAAGACAATAGCCCTTGCTAGAGCTACCCTTTTAAGCTCACCATAAGAGATCTCATCTGGCTTTTTGCCTTTAATCTTTTCTACCCCAAGTTCATCCATTATCTTATAAACCCTATTCTTATCCCTTATTTTCCTTATTTTAAGGCCAAGCTCTATATTGGAAAAAATAGAAGTATTAAATAGTAATGGATCCTGCCTTAAATAACCAATATTTCTTTTTCCACCTGGAAACTCTATTGTTCCAGATGATGGCTTATCAAGAAAGGAGAGAAGATTTAAAAGGGTTGTCTTTCCAGCACCATTTGGACCGAATATGCAATATATCCTTTCTTTTTCAAAATCCTGTTTTGGAATATCAAGGATGGTTTTTTCGCCATAATTTTTCTTTAACTCCCTAATGGTTATCATAAATTTCCTTCTCTAAAATATTTTGTTATAGCCGAAACAAAATCCATAGCATTATTTAAAGTTTCTTCAGCTTTTTCTTTATAAAACATGGCATAGTAAGCTCTATTTACAATACTTTGAGGGCTTCTACCTCCATCTAAAAGAAATTTTGCATCATTAAGGGCAGTTTGTGCCTGTTCCAGGCGATATCTTATCAAATAAGACATCTACATCAGAATATAAATCAGCCTCACCCCTTGCCCTTCCTCCAAATAGACAAATCTTATAAAGGGATACCCGCTTTAATAATAATGCCTTAAATGTCTCAAGGCACTTTTTCTCAATAGAAATCATAATAGTCTCTCCTTACAAGCTTTTACCCAAAGCATTTGCTACCTTTCTTGCCTCATCCATTAGAATAGCAAATTTTTTAGGCTTTAGACTTTGCTCTCCATCAGAGAATGCGGCCTCTGGGTTTTGGTGAACCTCAATTATAAGGCCATCGCATCCCGAAGCAATTGAGGATAGGGCAAGGGGCGTAACAAGCTTCCAATTTCCAGCGGCATGGGATGGATCTCCTATAACCGGAAGGTGGGTAAGCTCTTTTAAAGCTGCAATTCCTGCAACATCCAAGGTATTTCTGGAATGGTCAACAAATGTCCTTATCCCCCTCTCGCATAAAATAACATAAGGGTTTCCACCCGATAAGACATATTCTGCTGCCATTAGGAATTCTGTTATGGTAGCAGATAGACCCCTTTTTAGAAGAACAGGCTTATTTATCTTTCCAACCTCCTTTAATAATGAGAAATTCTGCATATTCCTTGCTCCTATCTGAATAATATCAACATATTTTAAAAGGAGCTCAATATCCTTTGCATCCATAAGCTCAGAGACAATAGGAAGCCCTGTTCTTTCGGATGCCTCCTTTAGGTATTTTAGCCCATCCTCCTCAAGCCCCTGAAAGCTATATGGCGATGTCCTTGGTTTGAATGCACCACCACGAAGCATAGAGGCACCCCTTTCCTTTACAAGCTTTGCAATCTCTATTATTTCCTTTCTTCCTTCAACCGAGCAAGGACCTGCCATTACAACAATCTTTTTCCCTCCAATAATTACTCCTCCTACATCAATTTTTGTATCTTCCTGCTTGAATTCCCTGCTTGCAAGCTTAAATGGCTTAAGGATGGGTATGACCTTCTCAACACCAGCAAATGCCTCCAATTGATCCCTATCCAATACCCTCTCATCGCCAATAACATTTATTACTGTCCTCTCTATGCCCTTTGAAACCATTGGCTTAAGGCCTAATGATGAGATTTTTTCTGCTACATGGTCAATCCTCTCCTTTTTACAACCTGGCTCAAAAACTATAATCATTGTCTTTTAATAATAATCTTTCCTTTCCTCCTTTGTCAATATCCCAACTCATTCAGGATTTTATCCTTCTTTCTCCAATCTTTCTTTTCTTTTACAACAAGCTCAAGGTAGACAGGTTTATTGTGAAATGCCTCAATCTCCCTTCTTGCCTTTTCTCCTACCCTTTTTAATGCCTTCCCCTTTTTTCCTATCAAGATTGCCTTTTGGCTTTCTCTATTAACATAGATAATAGCCCTGATATAGTCCTTTTCTTGTTTTGCTTCTTTGAATTCCTCAACCACAACAGCTGTATCATAAGGTATTTCATCGCCATAAAACAAGAAGACCTTTTCCCTGATTACCTCTTCTGCAAAGAACCTTTCGGGATGTATGGAGAGAATTTCAGTATCATAGAATGGTGGATGAAAGGGAAGAAGGGAGATAATTTCATTAAGCAATTCAGGGCAATTTATTCCTTTCTTGGCACAGATTGGGATTATCTTTAGGAATAGGTTTAAGCCATTATAATATTCTATCAAAGGAAGGAGCTTAAGTTTATCAACCAGGTCTATCTTGTTAATGGCAAGGATTGTATTTTTTTTAATAAAATTTGGGATAATTTCCCTCTCAAAAGGCTCAACAATGAGAAGGGAAAGGTCAGAATCCATAAGTGCAGACCTTGCCTTTTTTATCATCCTCTCATCTAATTTGTCCTTCTGCTTTATCATTAAACCAGGGGTATCAACAAATATTGCCTGGACATTAGGGAGGTTTAAAATCCCAAGTATTTGATGCCTTGTTGTCTGTGGCTTTGGACTTACTGATGAAACCTTCTCTTTTAAGAGCGTATTCATCAAGCTTGACTTTCCAACATTTGGCTTTCCAACCAGAGAAATATAGCCTGCTTTGAACATTTTAAATTTAAATTTTAAATTTTAAATTGGAAATTGTAAAATATTTATATGATTAGATGGGTTAGCTTTTTTATAAGGTTTTTAATTGGTGGATTATTCATTTATTCAAGCATTCCAAAGATAATAGACCCAATAGGTTTTGCGATGTCTATTGAAAACTATAGAATCCTTCCTGTATTTTTGATAAAACCATCTGCATTCTTTCTTTCATTTTCTTTGCTTCTTATTGGGATAGCCTTGATTGCCGGATTTTGGACAAGGATAGCAATTGTTTTAGCCCAGGTTTTCCTTCTTGTTTTTATTATAGCCCTTTTTTCTACAATCATAAGGGGGATTGATATTGAATGTGGATGCTTCAAAGGAGCAAAGCTTAAGGCAAAGGCTATTTTTGTCCTTGACATCATCCTCTTTTGCTTGTCATTTGTGGTATTATTTGCAAAGGATATCTTACACAATAAACTTAAGTTTTGAATTGTAATTTTGGATTATGAAACCAGAAAACAGAGGCACTTAAGGCACTTAAGGCACAAAGGCACAGAGTTTATTTGTTACTTGCTTTCTTTGTCCCTTTGTCCCTTTGTTCCTTTGTTCCTTTGTGCCTAGCTATAGGGTAGCTAAACATATACAAATTTCTTATTGTTTCTGACCATTTATGAAAGATACTATAGATATGTCCCTTTATAATGAGACGCTTGAGATTCTTAAAAGTCAGGGTATAAGGTTAAAAAAAGACCTTTCCCAGAATTTCCTTATCGATGAGGGGGTAATAAACAAAATCATTAGGGAATTAGAGCTAGAAAAGGATGATACCATATTTGAGATAGGAGGGGGAATTGGTCTTTTATCAAGAAGGATTGCATCAAATGTAGCTAGGCTTATTTCCTGCGAAATAGACCCTAATCTTGTTCCAATTCTTAAAAAAAACCTTGAGCCATTTAAGAATATAGAGATAATAGAAGATGATATTTTAAAGACAAACCTTTCTTTGGTTTTAAAAGATAAGGCAAAGATAATAGGCTCTCTTCCATATCACATAACAACACCCATAATCCTCCATCTTCTAAAATTTAGGGATTATATTACATTTTGCATACTTATTCTCCAATATGAGGTTGCAAAAAGGGTTATATGTTGTTCTGGAAGGGATTATGGGATGCTTTCTATTCTCCTTCAAATTTATACAAAACCCGAGATGCTCATAAAGATAAGCCCGAATTCATTTTTTCCAAGACCAAAACCCTACTCATGCCTTATTAGGCTTAATTTTTTAGAAAAGCCCCTTATTGCCCCTGTGCCAAATTTTTTTAAGATTGTAGAAATCCTATTTTCACAAAGAAGAAAGAAGATAATAAACTCCCTTTTAAGGCTTAAGATTCCGAAGGAGGAGATAATTTCTTTCTTAAAAAAGGAAGGAATAGATCCAAATATTAGGGTTGAGAAATTAAGCATCTTTGATATTTCTAAAATAGCATCTTTGTTTAGCTATTAGCGTTATTGGGTTATACCTAAAAACAAAACCTTTGACAAATAGGGAATTTTTTGTAATAATTTAAGGTATGAAAAAATTAGGGTTTATATTTGATGTTTTTATATGGCTAATTGTCCTTTCTTTTATAGGAGTTACAATATTTCTTAATTACAAAACAGGTGTTTCTATGCACCCTGCTATGTACCTCATCCTCTTTTTCCTCCTTTTCTCTACGATTATCGTCCAAGAGGAAAGGAGAAGAAACAAAAAAAGAAAGGAAAGGCTTTTCTGCCTTCAAAAAGCAAGCCTTTCTTTGGCAGGAAGCCTTAATTTAGCCCATGTCTTTGAACAAACAGCAGCATCCAGCTTTCTTCTTGCAAAAAATGCCCTAGCCTGTATGGTTGAGCAGATTGCAGAAGGAATACCACAGCCAAGGTATTCTTTGAATATTCAAGGAAAACCCGATAATACCTTTGGTCTTATGGTAAAAGAAAAAGAGGATATTGTCTATTCAGAGCTTCCAAAAGAAAGACCTAAATGGAGCAGCGATTACAAATATTTTATTGGCATACCGTTAACCCTTGCTGGAAACATTATAGGAACCATTGAGCTATATTTCAAGAAGAAGCATAAAATAGGGAGGGAAGAAAAAGAGGCTTTAATTACCCTTTCCTCCTATGCCGCATCTTCTATTTCTAACGCAAGCCAATATGAAGAAACTTCCCTTGCATTACAGAAGGAAAAGCAGGCATTTATTGCCCTATCAAAGATTGATAAATCATTAAAGGAAGAGGTGCTTGATCTGGAAGATCAGCTAAACATTATCCTTAAAGAGGCATTTAGAGCAAGTGGTGCAATGAAGAGCGAGGTTTGGGTTTTTGATGAAGAGGCAAAGGAGCTTTCCTGCATTACAGTTTATCCCCTGGTTGATATGGTCTATGGTGTCAGGTGTAAAATGGATGAAGGGCTACTTGGCGAGGTTTTAAAGTCTAATAAGCCGATAAGCTGCCCTGATTTGACAAAAGAGCCAAGATTCACAAATCCCCTAAAGAGAAAGGTTATATCCTCTTTATTTATCCCTTTAATTTATCAGGAAAAAAATGTTGGTGTTATGGCATTGTTCAACAAGAATGGAAATCAGCCATTTACCGATGCTGACCTTAATATTTTAGAAGGCATTTCTACCCAAGCAGCCATTGCCATTTCTCAGACAAAAATGTATTATAAGCTTAAGAACCTGACCGCCGGGCTTGTTTCCCTTTATGAGATAAACAGGACCCTTGCGGAAGGAAAGGAGCTTAATAATGTTTTACAGCTTATCCTTAAAAAGGGGTGTGAGCTTTTTTCCTGTGATAATGGCTCAATTATGCTACTTGATGAAAAGACAAATGAATTGACCATAAAGGTAGCCTCTGGTCTCTCGGATGAGATAATAAGAAGCACAAAGAAATATGTAGGTGATGGCTCTATAGCTGGATGGGTAGCAAAGGAGAGAAAACCCCTTATTCTTCTTGGAAGGGTGCTTGATGAGAGGTTTTCTGGGGTTCGTGAGAGGACAAAGGATAGCCTGTGCGTTCCAATGATAACAAAGAATAGGCTTATTGGTGTATTTTCTTTAAGCAATAGAAGGGGTCAGGGCATATTTGAAAAGGCAGATATGGATCTGCTTGCAACCCTAGCAAATGAAGCTGGTCTAGCCATAGAAACAGCCATTCTTTATGACATTTCCCAGAAAAGGATAAAGGAGCTTTTAGGAATAAAGAGGATAGCAGGTGAGATGATGTTAAGAAAGGATATAAAAGAAATAATTGGCTTATCTCTTAATATAGGGTGTGAGTTATTAGAATGTGAATTTGGTTGGTTCTTTGAGTCAAAGGAGGGAACCTATGTCCTTATATCTGCCAGGGGAAAGGGAAGAATGGATGAAAGGGATTTTGAAGGCATTATTAAAACAGGGGATGATACTGTAAAGTGGATAGGAGAGAATAAAAAGCCCTTAATAATTGATAAATGTGAGGAAGATCCAAGGTTTTCGCCAATTAAAACAATCTCTTGCAAAACCCTCCTTGGTATCCCTGTTATATCAGGAGAAAACCTTTTGGGTGTAATAGAATTTTTTAATAAGGAGCCATATTTTACAAAGGACGATGTCCGATTGGGCTTGGTTTTTGCAAATCAGATGGCTATTGCTATTGAAAATGCAAGCCTTTTCCTTGATATAAAGAAGAAAGCCCTTGAGCTTTCAACGGTTAATCAAATGGTAAAGGAAATTGCTTCTGTGCCTAATCTGGATGAGCTTTGTTCAAGGGTTATATCCTTTGGAGCAAGGGTGATGCGCTCAAAAAAGGCTTGGTTTCACCTTATCGAGGATAGAGAGCTTATTCTTAAAGGAGAAATGGGCTTAAGTGAATTAGAGAAAAAAAGGGAAGGGGGGCTTAACCTGGGAAAGGGAATAGCTGGTGTTTGTGCATTAGAAAAGGAGGTAATTCTTGTTTCTGATGTAAAAACGGATAAGAGAATTAGGGAGGAGGATAAAAGAATGTATAAGCCTACCTCATACATTTCCTGCCCCATTGTTGTTAAGGATGAGCCAATAGGTGTTCTTTCTTTTTCTGAGAAGTTAATGGAGGCAGATTATAATGAGGATGATCTGGGTCTCCTTACTACCCTTAGCTCACAGGTCTCTATGGCTATTGAAAATATCCGTTTATCCCTAAACCTGGAAAGGCATACAATAGAAACATTTAAAACCATATCAGCCATCATTGAAACAAGAGACCCAAGGACAAGGGGTTATTCCGAAATGGTGGAAAAATTTGCAGAGCAACTGGCAAAGAATAAAGAGCTTTCTGAGGATGAAATAAAAAATATAGCTTCTGCATCATACCTTATTGATATTGGAAAAATTGGTATTCCAGAGGAAATCCTTTTGAAGGATGAGCGTTTTCTTAACCCAGAAGAGGTCGAAAGACTAAAGCAGCATCCCATTATGAGCGTTCAGATGTTGCGTTCCCATGCAGGATTTAAGCCCATTATCAAGCTTATCTATCACCATCATGAAAACTACGATGGCACAGGATACCCAGATGGCATCTCTGGTGAGGATATTCCTATTGGCTCAAGAATAATTGCCATCTCTGATAATTTCTCAAGGCTTTTAAAGCAAGGAAGGACAAAAAAAGAAGGATCTGCCTTCTTACAAGAAAAATCTGGCTCATATTTTGATCCTGAGCTTGTCTCTATATTTATAAATTCCTGTTTAAAGGAAGGGTAGATAATTTTAGCCACGGATTAACATGGGGAAATGGGAAGGGCTCCTTATTTTTATAGGGCTTGCAATTGCAGGAATCGGCGCTTTTCTTTGCTTCTTCCCTAAAATGCCGGGTGATATTTTAATAAAAAGCAAAAATTTTACCTTTTATTTTCCCATTGTAACCTGTATCATTATA
>JBFMED010000169.1:0-3417 GCA_040753475.1 bacterium | reverse complement strand
AACTAATAAGGGGAATAATGAAGAAAGGATTCGAAGCCCGAAGCGAAGCGAAGGGCCGACACAAGAGATTTTGTTAGGCGAAATTTTTCAAATACTCGTATAAAGCCAACCTTCGTATTAGTAATTTTGTACGTGTTTAGCTACCCTATAGCTAGGCACAAAGGGACAAAGGCACAAAGAAAGCAAGTAACAAATAAACTCTGTGCCTTTGTGCCTTTGTGCCTTAAGTGCCTATTTCCCATTTTATTCTCACCTAGCTAAACACATACAAATTTTTTAAGCTAAACATTACTTTCAACAAGATATTGCAATATCTCAAGCTCTGTTTCATCAAACCAGATAGAATTACAATTTAAGCATCTATCTATCTCAACGGGATAGGCATAGCTATACAACATCCTCTTCATTTCTTCTTGGCATTTTGGACAGGATAAAGGAGGAAATTCATCTATTCCTTTTGGGGGTTTAATTTCTACTTTCTTTTTTGGTCTTGAGAATGAAATAAGCTCTGCAATTGAGGGTCTAATCTCTATTTTTGGTTTTGGTTTTGAGGGTTGAATAAGGTTTGCAAGCTTAACAATTCTTTCGGAAAAGCCCCTTTCTTCCCTGCTTAACACCCTTTCTAGCTTTGTCTCAAAAACCAACATCCCTTTGCAAAATTTGCAGTGAAAAAGGGTTGTTCCCTCGTATTCTATATTCACCAAAGATTGCTTACACTTTGGGCAATCATAGCCTGAAAGGGATTTCTCCTTTGTTCTTTCTTTGAATATCTCATTTAATGCTTTATCCTTGTATGCCGGATAGAATCTTTCTTTTTGGCTTTCTTGAGAAACCCAGGTTTCAGGAGTAAACCATTTAAGCTGGGATAGTTCTAAAATTGTAAATGGCCCTTGCCAATTTCCTCCACAACAGGCAAACCAACAGGGTTTAGGCTTAAGGACTTCTTTTAATCCTTCATCTTCCTTCAAAATGGGCTTCTTTTCTTTTCTTATTGAATTATCAAGCGAAGAAAGATCTTGTCTTCCCATATCAAGCAGGATTTTAAGCCTTTTATCTACTGGAGGATGTGAGGAAAATAGATTAGCGAAAAAATCCTCCTTTTCATCAAGCTTTCCCCTTTCTGGGTTAAGAAAAAATATGCTTGATAGCCCATCAGAGTTTTTAACCCCTGTATAGTGATTAGAAATAACATATAAAGCCTCAGCAAGGGATAAGGGATTTCTGGTTAGCCTTACCGCAATGGCATCTGCCCTATATTCCCTTTCTCTACTAATTAAGACAATCATCAAGGAGGAGAGGAGTTTAGCAAAATAGGCAATTCCATAAATAAAAATGGAGACAATCGGAGTTTGCCTTCCTCCCCCTTTAATAACCTCCCCTAGCCCTTTTAACATGGCACAATAGATTCCAAATATAGAGGAGGAGATGGTAGCAATAACACTATCCCCTAAGGCAATATGTGCCATCTCATGGCCGATAACTGCCTCAAGTTGAGGTCTTGAAAGCCTTGAAACAAGCCCCTCGGTTACGCCAATAACCGCCTCTTTTTCAAGGTTTGTCAGGCTAAAGGCATTCATTGCAAGGGTAGGAATAACCCTCACCCCAACCCTTTTTCCTCCACAGGCTACGCATACTTCCCCAACAATATTTTTTAAAACCTTGTGATACCTATCTTTTTCATCCAAGGGTCTGGCATCAAGAACCTTAAGGAGACGATTGACAATATCCTTTAGGGAAAGGCGGATGTGGATAATTCCTACTAAAATGGCAATTCCAAAGGCAAAAGGGGTTTCTTTAAAGGTTAAAAAGGGTGAGAATTTTAAATCAATGCCCAATCTAATTTCCTCAAGAATTATCCATCCCTTAATGACTAGCCCAATCATCCAGGCAGCCAAAAAATACAAGAGAATAAGCAAGGCAAGGATAAGAAAAATTACCCTGCTTTTTCTTTCCTCAATCTCAATAAAGGAAAATGCCATTAAAATTTTACCTTTGGAGCCTCGCGATGGGATAGGTCTTCTATCTCAAAGAATAGAGAAGGGCTAAATCTAAACCAATTGGCAATCAGGTTTGTGGGAAAGCTATCTATTGTTGTATTGAGTCTCATTACCTCATCATTGTAGTATTGACGAGCAAAGGTTATTTTATTCTCGGTTGAGGTAAGCTCTTCATGTAAAGTAAGCATATTCTGATTTGCCTTAAGCTCAGGGTAGTTTTCCACTACGGCAAATAATGAACGCAAGGTAGAGGTAAGAAAATTTTCTGCCTCTGCCTGGGCTTTAACCCCTTCTGCAGAAATTGCCTGATTCCTAGCCTTAGTAACATTTTCCAAGACATTTCTCTCATGAGCTAGATAGCCCTTAGCCACCTCAATAAGATTGGGGATAAGGTCATATCTTCTTTTAAGCTGGACATCAATCTGGCTCCAGGCATTTTCAACCCTCTTCTTAAGGCTTACTAATGTATTATATCCTGTAATAAGCCCAATAACCACAAGGGCTATAACCCCTAAAACAATCCATCCCATATTTATCACCTCCTTAAATCCTAAATCTTAAATCCTACTATATGCTTATTAAATTTTATCTCAAAACCGAAGGCTAAAGCAAGGAGTTCTGTAAAGTAAAGGATGGGAAGGTTAAATTTTTCCTTGTATTTTTTCTCTATTTCTCTCTGTCTTAAATCAAGGTTTGCCTGGCATAAGGGGCAGGCAACCACAATAAAATCAGCCTCCTCTCCCTTTGCATCTTTTAATATTTCATAGCCCCTTTGTAAGACTATATCTGTCCTTGGAATGGAAAGGTCTCCACCGCAGCATTCTGTTTTATATCCCCAGGGCTTTGGGTTTAGCCCTATGGCAGACATAAGAATGTCTAATGATTCTGGGTTTTCCACATCATCAAAGGCTATTTCTTTTGGCCTGGTTAAAAGGCAACCATAGTAAGAAACACAGGAAAGGTTTATCTCTTTTTTTATCCCTTCCTTTATCTTTGAGATGCCAATATCATTTATTAAAATATCAAGGAAATGCCTTACTTTTATCTTTTTCTCCTTGTTTGCCAATGCCAGTCTGTTAAAGCAGGCGGCACAGACACAGATAAGCTCTGGATTTCCTAGCTCAATCGCCAAAGAGATATTTTTCATCGCAAATGTGTCATCAGGAAGGGAATTTGCTCCACAGCAGACCCAAGAATTAAGCTCAATTAGAGAAATCCCTAATTTCTCTGCCACAAGATGTGTGGATGTATCATAATCCCTTGCTGTTTCCTTTAAGGAGCATCCGGGAAAATATGAGTATTTCATTCTAAAAGCCTCCAGAGGGCTTCGTATGCCTCATTGGATAAACCAGAGGTTTTTATATCTTCTATTATTGCCTTAATTGCCCATTCTTTCTCTATCCCTAAATCAGCTATGGCA
>JBFMED010000168.1:0-3664 GCA_040753475.1 bacterium | reverse complement strand
TAGCAATTGCAATTCTTGGGTTTTGGAATGTCCGTCCAGCTGATTGGAGGATGGCTTTGTCTTCTAATAATCCAATAGGACCTGTTGGTTCTTATCTTGCTACATTTCTTATCCTTATATTTGGAATAGGCTCTATATTTATTCCCATTGGACTTTTTATTTTTGGAATAGCCCTAATAAAAGGAGGCATCTTTTCATATATCAAAATTATCTCCTTTATCTTGCTTGTTATTACAATATCCATCCTATTCTCTCCCCTTTCTAATCCAACCAGAGAATTTTCTTTATTTAATGGCGGATTACTTGGATTTAAAAGCTCTATATTCCTCCTTAGATGGCTTCATCTAACCGGCTCTTACCTTGTCCTAATAAATCTCATTATCATCCTTTCCCTTTATCTTTCAAGTGGAGCTATTCTATCTCCCTTTAAATCCATTCCCATCCATAGGGTTAAAAAGGAAGCATCTTACCTTAAAAAGAAAAAAGAAAAGCCTAGAATAGTTTTATCAAGCGAAAGGAAAGAAATAGCAGAAGAAAGGGAAAAAGAAAGCCCTACCTCATTTCAGCTTCCACCCCTATCTTTGCTTGCTGAGCCAGTAATCATTCCAGAAAAGGAGATAAAGGAAGACTTACTTACCTTATCAAAACAGCTTGAGGATACCCTCTCCCAATTTAAGATAGAGGCAAAGGTTGTTTGTATAAACCGAGGACCAAGCGTAACATCCTTTGAGGTTCAACCAGCTCCTGGGATTCGGGTAAGCTCAATATCCGGGCTTTCCAATGATATTGCCCTGGCATTAGCTGCCCAGGCGGTTAGGATTGAAGCACCCATACCGGGAAAACAGGCAATTGGGATTGAAATACCAAATCATAAAATGCAGACCGTTTTTCTTAAGGAGGGTTTAGCAGGCAATGAATTTAAAAAAACGCCCCTCTTGTCATTCTTTCTTGGAAAGGATACAACAGGAACACCCATCATTGTTGACCTTGCAGGTATGCCACACCTCCTTGTGGCAGGTGTAACAGGCTCTGGAAAGAGCGTATGTTTAGCCTCAATTATTACAAGCTTCCTTTATAAAGCAAGCCCCAATCAATTAAGGCTTGTCCTCATTGACCCAAAGAGGGTTGAGATGACAATATTTTCAGAGCTTCCCCATCTCCTTACTGATGTTATCTGCTCCTCAAAGAAAGCAATCATTACATTACATTGGCTGCTCAAGGAGATGGATGAGAGGTATAAAACATTTGCCTCTTTTGGTGTCAGGGATATAGCTGGATACCATAAGAAAGGAAAAGAGCTTCCATACATTGTTGTGGTTATAGATGAACTGGCAGACCTTATGGCTGTATCATTGCGTTCCTGTGAGGAGGCTTTAACCAGGCTTTCCCAAATGGCAAGGGCAGTCGGCATACACCTTATTGTGGCAACCCAAAGACCCTCGGTTGATATTATAACCGGCTTAATAAAGGCAAATTTTCCCTCTAGAATTGCATTTCAAGTATTCTCCCGTGTTGATTCAAGAACAATCCTTGATATGATGGGAGCTGAGAAGCTTTTGGGAAGGGGGGATATGCTATTCTTTCCCGCTGGTTCCCCAAAGCCTATGAGGCTACAGGGTGCTTATATCTCCCTTCCTGAGATAGAAAACATTGTTGATTTTATTAAGAGCCAAGGCATTTCCCTTGAGAAGAAAGAGATAAGGGAGGAAGAAATAAAAGAAGGACTTGACGAAGATGAGGAAATAGACGATTCTCTTTATGAACAAGCCATTTCTATAGTAGAAGATGCAGGATATGGCTCAACATCTATGATTCAGAGAAAATTAAAAATAGGATACAACAGGGCAGCAAGGCTTATTGAAAGGATGGAAGAAGAAGGCATTGTAAGCCCTCCCGATGGAAGTAAGCCAAGGAAGGTTTTAAGATAGAAAAAATTTCTTAATACCTAATCCTCGGGTCAGAGATGGCAAGGAGAATATCTGCAATTAGATTTCCAAAGATAAGAAGGAGGGTTGAAATAACAAGACCTCCCATAACAACATATAAATCCTGCGATAAAACAGCATCTAGGATGAGCCTTCCCATCCCAGGCCATCTTGTAATTATCTCAATAAGGGCAGCACCTGAAAGAACTGATGAAAGCTGGAATCCAAAGATTGTAATCATTGGATTCATTGCATTCCTCAATGTATGTTTATACAAAACATTGTTATGAGACAATCCTTTTGCCCTTGCTGCTGTAATATATGGTAGAGATAAAACCTCAAGGATATAGCCCCTCATAACCCTTAAAAGCCATCCAAGTCCTCCAATGATAAGACAACCAGCAGGAATAACTATATGCAGTGCATAATCTTTAATTTTTCCAAAAAATGAAAGCTCATAATGATCAATGCTTATAACGCCACCAATCGGAAGAATGTGTGTATTAGCGGCAAAAAATATAAAAAGAAAGGCAAGGAAAAATGCAGGAATGCTCATTGAAATAGATGAAAAAAAGGATATTGTCTTATCAAACACCGAATGTTTATGTTGAGAAGATATTAAAGCAAGGGGTATGGCAAAGAGCCATAAAAAAATAAGAACAACAAAAGAGAGATACAATGTATTAAAAAGCCTTTGTTTAATCAATGTAATCACTGGAATGTGGTAGGCTAAAGAAACCCCAAAGTCAAGATGAATGATATTCCAAAGCCATTTGAAATATTGGATATAAAGGGGCTTATCAAACCCAAATTCCTTTCTCATATCTTCAATTGTCTCCTTGCTTATCTCTGGATTAAGCTTAAGGCTTGTCCAAAAATCCCCCGGTGCAAGCTGAATAAGAAAGAAAGAAATAATGGTTACCCCAAATAAAAGGGGGATTGCATGTAAAAGCCTTTTTATGATGTATTTTATCATTCCTTTATCATTCTTTCTTCAAAGAAAGAAGCTTTCCAAATGAAAGCCCTTCCAGGAATAAAAAAACAATCCCAGCAATGGTTACAGGAACAAATGAAATAACATATGTAACCATTGAGTAGGAAAAGGCTATATCTTTATCTACCCCAAATATGGCTAAAGCAAGGATACAAAAATATTGGTATGTTCCTAAATAGCCTGGGGCAGCTGGAATCATAACACCGATTACAGCCATTACAAGGACAAAAAAGCCAACATAGACGGGAAGATTAAGGGAAAAGCCATTGATACAAAAATACAAAAAAAGCCCATAAATAACCCAGACAACAATGGAATAAAGCAAGATAATAAAGACCTGCTTTAAAGAGCCAAGAATAGAAAACCCCTCTACAAATTCCTCAACCATACCTCTTAATTTTTTTGAAAAAGCCATTTTTTTTAGGACAAAGTCCTTCTTAACCTTAATAAGAATAAAGAAAAAAAGGGCAAGGATATAAAAAAAAGCAACCACAAATCCCATTGTTTTAACCTTCGGGGGAAATTGACAGACAAAAAGAAGGATTGCCAGAAATAAGAATACAGAAAGCCCGTCAAATACCCTTTCTAAAAGAACTGTTCCCAAGGCAAGGCTTATACTTACATTTTCCCTTTTTTTAAGGATATATGGCCTTGCAAGCTCGCCAATCCTTGCAGGAAGCACATTGTTTACCATAAGCCCAATAAGAAAGCTTGATGTAAGGCTATAAAAACTTAAAGGCTTTAA
>JBFMED010000167.1:0-5497 GCA_040753475.1 bacterium | reverse complement strand
TACCAACCCCAGAATATATAATCTCTTCCTTAAAAAATGCAATAGATGACCCAATTACCCATCAATACCCTCCATACAATGGCTATCCTTCCTTAAGAAAAGAGATCGCTCGCTGGTATAAAAAAAGATTTAATGTAAGCCTTTCTCCTGATAATGAAATATTGCCTTTACTTGGTTCAAAGGATGGAATTTCCCATATTTTATTTTCCATAATCAATCCCTCTGACTATGTCCTTGTTCCAGACCCAGGTTACCCTGTTTATAAATCAGCAACAATCCTTGCCGGCGGTATTCCAAAGATTGTTCCCCTCCTTTCCAAAAATGGATTTTTACCCGATTTGGATAACATTGACCCGAAGGGGTGCAAGGCATTTTTTCTTAATTACCCAAATAATCCAACCGGTGCGGTCTGTGATTTGGATTTTTTAAAAAACCTTGTATCCTTTGCCAGGAAAAACAACATTATTATTTTATTTGACCTTGCCTATTCAGAGGTCTATTTTGATGAGAAACCCCCAAGCCTTTTGCAGATAAAGGGAGGAATAGATGTTGGCGTTGAATTCCATTCATTCTCAAAGACATACAATATGGCAGGATGGAGGCTTGGTTTTTGTGTAGGGAATAAGGATATTATCCAATCCCTCCTTTCCCTTAAGACAAACCTTGATTCTGGAATTTTTGGAGCAGTGCAATATGCTGGAATTTCTGCCTTAAAAGATGAGGGCTTTGTTGAGGAAATGAGGAAGGTTTATAAAAGAAGGCTGGATATTTTGGCCTCAGGCCTTTCCTCTTGTGGATTTAAGGTAGATATGCCAAAGGCAACATTCTATCTTTTCCTTCCCATTAAAGGCTCATCTCTTGATTTTTCAGAAAGGCTTTTAAAAGATACAGGTGTTGTGGTAACCCCTGGGATTGGCTTTGGAAAATATGGAAAGGGGTTTGTCCGATTTTCACTGACCAGCCCTGATAAAAGAATAGAAGAGGCGGTTGCTAGGATAAAAAAGGGATTTAGGATTTAGTATGTGTTTAGCTCCTTTTGAGAATAGTTTGAAAAATGAGATTCTATAGTTAAGGCAGTAAAAGGATTCAAGGGGTCTAGGGTTCAAGGATTCAAGTAAAGGTATTTCAAAAAATAAACACTTGAACCCTTGAATCCTTGAACCCTTTGCTTAATTTATGAAACACCTGAACACATACAAAATCTTAAATCATTTTATGAGGATACTTGCTTTGGATGTGGGTGACAAAAGAATAGGCTGTGCAATATCAGATGAAGAAGGTAAAATTGCCCTAGGCATTGATACAATTGAAATGGAGGGAGCAATAGAATCTTTAAAAGAGGTCTTATCAAAATATAATCCCTCTAAAATTGTCTTTGGCCTTCCCCTTACTATGGATGGAAAAAGTGCATTTCAGGCAGAAAAGGTATTAAAATTTGCTAGCAAGGTTAGTGAAATAACAGATATTCCTACCACCTTCTGGGATGAGAGGCTTTCTACAAAAGAGGCAGAAAGGGTATTGAAGGGAGTAAAAAAAGAAAAGAGGGATAGGGTGATAGATATGCTGTCAGCCCAGGTAATCCTGCAAGGCTTTCTTGGTGAAAGAAAGGTATTGGAAGAAGAATAAATGAGGCTATTTATTGCCATTGAATTAGAGGAAAGAATAAAAGATGCCATTTCCCTTGCAATAAAAGAAATAAAAATACCTTTAAAGCCAAAATGGGTAAATCCAGCCAATTGCCATATTACCCTAAAGTTTTTAGGAGAGGTAGAAAAAGAAAGGCTTTCAAAGATTCTTGATGTTTTAAAAGATGAGGCATTAAAACACAAGCCCTTTAGCATTTCATTTGGAAGCATTGGTGCATTTCCAAGGGAAGATTATCCAAGGGTTATCTGGATAGGGATTGAAAAGGGCTTTGATTCCCTTTCCTTAATCGCCAATTCCCTTGAAGATTCTCTTTTTAAAATAGGCTTTCAGAAGGAAAAAAGGCCTTTTTCTGGCCACCTAACCCTGGCAAGGATAAAGAACCCTCAAAAGACAAATTTGCTTTCCCCCTATCTTTCTAAAAAATTTATTATTGATGAAATGTCAGTTAAAGAAATTGTCCTAATAGAAAGCAAGCTTACACCAAAAGGCCCTATCTATACCGACCTCCAAGTTTTTCCCTTATGAATGCAAATATCAAAGAGGTTTTCCTTTCAATCCAGGGGGAGGGGCTTTGGATAGGAAAAAGACAAATTTTTATTAGATTTTCAGGATGTAATTTAAGGTGTGATTTCTGCGATACAAAAGATGCACAAATACCCTCTAAAGAATGCCTTATGTTTAAGAAAAAAGTAAAAAACCCTATTGAAATAGGGTTTCTTAAAGAAAATATCAAGAAAAAAACCTTTCATTCAATATCCTTAACTGGCGGAGAGCCCCTTCTTCAGATAGATTTTATAAAGGAATTTTTGAAAGAGAGGGAATATTTTGTCTACCTTGATACAAATGGAAGCCTTCCCGATGAATTTGAAAAAATAAAAGATATTATTGACTTTGTTTGTATGGATATAAAGCTTCCCACATCAACAAAAGAAAAACCTATTTGGGAGGAACATAAAAGGTTTCTTAAAAAGATAAAGGATGGTTTTGTAAAGATTGTTATAACAAAAGAGACAAGTAAGGATGATTTTTTAAAGGGTATAGGGATAATAAAGGATATAGACCCAAAGATTCCCCTGGTTATTCAACCAGATGGAAATATAAGCTTTAACAGGCTCTTTTCTTTTCAAAAAATGGGGTTAAAGGTGCTTTCTGAGGTTAGAATAATCCCCCAAATTCATAAAATATCAGGAATAAGGTGATATGAAATAAAAAAATAAATTATTGACATTTTTTGGATGGATGATTATATTTAATTATAATTAAAAATTAGGGAGGAAAAAGATGAAGAAGTTTTTAGTTATTTTGTGTGTGGGGTTTCTCTGCCCATATCTATGGGCAGAGAAAAGAGAGAAAAAGGGAGAGATAACAATCTCCTATATTGAGGGCGAAGTTGAGGTATTGCCTTCAGGAAAAAAGGATTGGGAAAAGGCAGAGCTTTATCAAAAGCTTACAATGGGAGATAGGATAAGGACAAAATTCTCTTCCAAAGCAGAGCTTAAGCTAACGGACGGTTCAACCATCAATATGTCTGAAAATTCCATTATGGATATTACAGAGCTTTTGGAAAAAGGGCTTACCACAAAGTCAGGGTTTAAGCTATGGATGGGAGGGATAAAGGCAAGGTTTGAGAGGCTAAAGACAAAGGATAGTGAAGCAAAGTTTTATACCCCAACCGCGGTTATGGCAATTAGGGGAACAACCGCATGGCTCCTGGTTGATTGGGAGGGAAGAACACGATGCGGATTTGAGAAAGGAAGTGGCTATATCTATTCTGATAAAGAGGGAGAAAAACCGGTTAATGAGAATGAGGAGGCAAGCGTTTCATTAGAGGGAGATATTACCATTAAAACACTAAAGATGAAAACTGTCCCTAATGTTATTGGAAAAATGCTTGATGATGCAAAAAACGATATTATTGCTGCTGGTTTGAAGCTAGGCGAAATAAGGGCAGAGGAAAGCGACCAGCCAAAAGATACGGTTCTTTCTCAATACCCAGCAGCAACGAGCGAGGTTTTGGCTAATACATCGGTCAATCTTGTTGTAGCATCGGAAATTCCTCCCTGTATTGTTCCATATCTTATTGGAATGCAAAGGGCTGATGCAGAAAAAGCAATAAAAGAGGCAGGGCTTGTTCTTGGTATGGTTATTGAACAGATAAGCACAAAACCAAAGGATGAGGTCTTAAAGCAAAGACCAAATCCAGGAACAGAGGTTAAGAAAGAAAGCCTTGTTGATCTTTTAATCTCAAGCGGGCCTCCTCCCAAGGTTATTGTCCCAGACCTTATAGGAAGAAGCATTGAGGAGGCAAGGGGTATGCTTGAAGAGGTAGGTCTTAGGCTTTCTGGGATAATCTTAAAGAAGGAAAGCGCAATAATTGCGGAAGGAAAGATTGCAGAGCAAAAGCCAAGTGCAGGAGAGGAAGTAGGAGAGGGAAGCTTTGTCCAGGTCTGGACCGCCCAACCCCCGGTGGCGGAAAAACCGCCGCTTCCAAATATCCATCATCAATTTAGCATCCCGGGTTTATTTGTGCAGGAGATTCCCTACCTTATCCTTCATATCACACCAGCGGATAAAAAATTAGCCCCCCTATTTCTACAGGTTATGGGAAGATTAACCAGGTTTGATAACCCGCCCTATCTTTTAAACTTTAAGCCACCGGTAATGAACATTGGGGTAAATAAGATAAATGTTTCTGCCTGGTTTGAAAATGGGGATAAAAGAGATGAGGTAATTGAAACACCATACTATGACCCCCTTCCTCCCAAGATTGTAAGTGTTAGGGTTATAAAGGGAAGTGTAAAGATAGGGGTAGTGGTAGAGGACAAGGAATCTGGAATAAAGAATGTAAAGATTGATGGAGAAATTATTCCTGTAACAGAAGGCATTCAAGAGGAGAGAAAGGGAATAACTGTTTGGACAAGGGGGACTTACGAAAAAGTCATTACTGTAGCTAAAGATGCTCCAGCAATTATTCCCATAAGGATTGAGGTAGAAGATAATGCAGGAAATAAAAGACAAAGGACAGAGAGAATTCCTGAGCCGGCTTTTTCCCTTCCAAGCCATCCCACCAAATGAATGAGGCTTATTTTATTTTTGATTACTATTCCCTGCTTATGCTTTTCTCAGCTCCCTATTTACCATAAATCAAGCCTTCCAAAACCCAATATTTCCTCTGGCTACATCCAGTTTATTGGAAGAAACCAAGATATAGTTGGCACAGGGTCTGAATATCCAAAAGGCATAGGAGGGGAGCTTTCCTCTTGCTTTATGGGAAAAATCTCTAATTTTGATTATAGCTTTCTTTCGTCCCTATATTACGATAAAAACGAAGACCTATCCCTTAAGAACATTAGCCTTTCTTTTAATAAAGAGGGGCTTGAGCTTTATGGCGGGGATAGCTATATTTCTACATCAAAGCTTACATTTGTTGGAAATATTAGGGGTGCATCATTTAAAAAAACATCATCTGATTATGAAATATTCTCTTTTCTGGGAAGGACAAAGGAAAAAAGTGAGAGCTCCTTTTTGCAAATTGGGAGTGGAATAAGGCTTGAAACACAAGAGGAGGATAAAAAATTTGGTATAACCTATTGTAGGTTTGAAGATGATGAAAAAAGGGGAAGCTCATCCTCCTTGCCTGTTTCATCAGAGGCATTCTCAATGGATGGGATAATTCCCTTACCAAAGGATATAATCATTGACTACGAATATGGGAGGTCTATTTATTCTCAAAATAAAAAAGAAAAGGATGGTGCATTGTTATTAAATGTAAGCTCTTTCTATAAGAAAACAAAGCTTCATTATGAGGACATTGGAGAGAATTTTAAGACAGAAGGAAATTCCTCAATTA
>JBFMED010000166.1:0-4085 GCA_040753475.1 bacterium | reverse complement strand
TTTCCCTCTCCAATTTAGCAAATATATCTTATGGATTTTTCTTTTTTCCATACCATTTTTCTTAAAGAGAAAGATTCTATCTCTCTTTTTTCTTTTAATCTTTATCGTCAATAGCCTACATTCAATAAGATATACCATTGTCAATATCTGCGATTACTATATTCCATCCTTTATTCTTACCTCTATCATAATGGGGATTGGCTTATCATTTATTATTAAAACCATTCCTTATTTAAAATTTCTCTTTCCTTTTCTTATTCTTATTCCTATTTATTCTAACCATTTCCAAAACAATAAGTCTAGATTATTCTTTAGTTATAACCATGGGATGAATATCTTAAGGCCATTAAAAAAAGAAGCTATTATATTTTCTTATGGTGATTATACCACTTTCCCTGTTTGGTATCTTAAATATGTAGAGAAAAGGAGAGAGGATGTATCGTCTCCTCTTATTTGGATATTTTTAGCCTGCGATTGGCATATTGAGGCTATCAAAAAGAAGCATCCTAATATAACTTTTTCATTCGACCCTATTTCCTATAAAGAATTGAAATACTATAATCTAAGAGAGCTAATCAATGAAAGGCTAAATAAGATTATCGCCTCAAACTTTGATAGGTTTCCTATTTATGCTGGACATGGGGTAAGACAAGAAAAGGGTCTTGGGGATAATTTTTTATTCCTTCCCGATGGACTTTTCTTTAGACTACTTCCCAAAGATGAAAAAACATTAGGTGAAGAACTCGAAAAAACCCAAATTGTTTTTCTTTTTCAAGAAAAAGGGTTTAAAGACAGGGTTGCATCTAATATTTGGAGTAATTATAGCCTTATTTATAATGAAATGGGAAACCTATATCGCAAAAAAGATATTAACCAAGCAATCTCTTTCTATAAAAAGGCATTGGATATTGAATCATCATATGCGCCATCCAGATTAAATCTTGCCCTTTCCTATCTTGATAAAAACGAATATGATAAGGCAAAAGAAAATCTTGAGATAATCCTTAAAGAAAACAAGAATTTTGAACCAGCGCTTGTTCATTATGGCCTTGGTATTGTCTATCAAAATAAAAAAGATTTCAAAATGGCTATCTCAGAATATACCCAAGCTTTAAAGATTGACCCAGAAAATGCCCCTATCAAACAGATGCTTGAGAATGTAAAAAAAATCCTTGACAAAAATTGAATGGGTTTGTTATCCTTTTTTGTAATATTTAAGGGCAAATTTTTTAGGGTTAAAAATTTTTCTTGACGAAATAAATCTCAATAATGTATTCTTAACAAAATGAAAGAAAATTATAAAATAAGCGCGGGGCAGAATCTAACCACCCTAAAGGGTTTTTATATAAGATTTACAAAAGCAGGTTCAAAAAGAGCCTGCTATTTTTGTCTTAAGGAATGAAATATAAATTTATCCTTAATTTTAAAATTTACAATTTGCAATTTAAAATTTACAATTGTTTAGCAAAGCTAAACAGATATAGGAGGTAAGTAAGATGAGTGTGCCAAGCAAAATAGTATTGCAGAAACAGGGTAATGCCTGCGGAGAAAAAAAGGCTGTTTCAGGGAGCTTAAAAGGGATAAAGCTTCTTAAGATAGATGGGGCATATGCCCTGTCCTCGTATAGAGGAAGCATTGCTGAAGAGCCGTGTGTGGGAAATCCGCAAGCACGGTTCTGTGAGGGGCATAAAATAACATATAGGAGGTTATAGAAAATGTCTACTCGACAAGAGGATATTTATGAAGTCAAAAGAAAGGTAGGAAGGTTTAAAAATATTGGGATAATCCTTGGGATTATTCTTCTATTTTTGCTCTTTGTTCTTCCCTTAATTAACCCCCTTGTTATTGTTGACACAGGAAAAAGGGGGGTTGTCTTGAATTTTGGGGCGGTTTCTGAAAGGGTTTTGAATGAAGGCTTACATTTTAGGATTCCGGTGATGCAAAGGGTTATAATGGTGGATGTTAGGGTTAATAAGGAACAGACCAATGCAGAAGCAGCCTCAAAAGACCTCCAGCAAACACACTCTGTAATTGCCCTTAACTACCATATCCTTCCTGATAAGGCATGGAAGGTTTATCAACGCATTGGCACTGAATTTAAGGAAAGGATAATAGACCCTGCAGTTCAGGAAGGGGTAAAGGCGGTTACCGCAAGATATACCGCGGTTGAGCTTATTACCGAAAGGGAAAAGGTGGGAAGAGAAATAAAGGATCTGCTTAAGAGAAAATTACTCCCCTATGATATTGGGGTTGATGAATTTTCCATTGTCAACTTTCAATTCTCCCAGCAATTTACCGAGGCTATTGAGTCAAAGCAAACCGCAGAGCAATTGGCTTTAAAGGCACAAAGAGACCTTCAAAGGATAAAGATAGAGGCAGAGCAGCAAATAACACAAGCAAGGGCAGAGGCAGAAGCATTAAGGCTTAAGAGGGAAAATATTACAGATGACCTTATTAGATTAAGACAAATAGAGGCGAATTTAAAGGCTATAGAGAAATGGGATGGAAGAATGCCACAAATTACGGGTGGCGTCCTACCCTTTATTGATGTAAAAAGCCTGCAGCGATAGGTTATGAATTTTTACTATTCTTCCTCTCTCTTTCTATAAACCCACACCTTTATTCCAATCTTTCCAAACTTTGTGGTTGCCTCTGCTATTCCATAATCTATATTAGCCTTTATGGTATGAAGGGGAACCCTTCCTTCACGATACCATTCTGTTCTTGCTATCTCTGCATCTTGTAGCCTTCCAGCCGCAGAGATTTTTACTCCCAGTGCACCTGATGCCATTGCATTAGAAACAGCCCTTTTCATCGCCCTTCTATGTTGAATCCTCTTTTCAATAGACCTTGCTACAGATTTGGCAATAAGAGAGGCATTGAGATTTGGGTCAGCTATTTCATAGATATCTATTTGAAATTCTTTTTTTATTTTGGAAGATAAGAGCTTTTTAATCTTTTCTATCTCCTCTCCTCCCCTTCCGATAACAACCCCTGGTCTTCCTGTATGGATATTTATCTTAATCTTTTCACCAAACCTTTCAATTACAACCGAATCAATATCGCCATTTGAAAAATATCCCTCAATAAAATTTCTAAGGAAGATATCTTCGGCAAGGTTCTCCACATACTCCCTTTTGTTTCCTGTATACCATATTGAATCCCAGGTATAACCTTGTCCTATTCTAAAACTTCTTGGATTTACTTTCTGTCCCATTTTGCAAAATTATAGTTTCTTAAATAACATTTTGTCTACTATTTTTGATAAAATAATTTTAACCTTTCTTCTACCTGTTTTGGAACAAATCCTTCTGGAAGCTTTCCAAGCTTGGAAAGCTCCTTTACCACAGAGGATGATAGATAAAAATATGCCTCATCTGTCATTAGGAAAACCGTCTCTAATTCTGGATAAAGCCTCTTGTTTGTAAGTGCCATCTGAAACTCATATTCAAAATCAGAAACCGCACGAAGCCCCCTTATGACAACCTTTATTTTGTTCTCCTTAAGATAATCAACCAGAAGTCCTTTGAATGATGAGATGGAAATCCCCTTTATTTCTTTGGTTATCTCATTTAGCATTTCAATTCTTTCCTCTTTTCTGAACAAAGTCTTTTTTGTTGCATCCTCTGCACAGAGAACAATTATTTCATCAAAAATAGAGGATGCCCTCTTTATAATATCCAAATGGCCAAATGTTGGTGGATCAAACCTTCCTGGATATACTGCCTTCATATTCCTCTAAATCTATTCTTTGGATATCTGTAATTGAAATGTCAAGAAAACCAGCTGCTTTAAGCATAAAATCGTCTGGGGTATCACTTGTATAAAACCTTATTTTCCCACCTTTTGTGTTAAGCAAGCCCTCTTTTTCCAATAGGGCCTTTGTAGCAATAGCGGTTGCACTAGATGAGCTGACAATGTAGGTATTATCACCCATTACCTCTTTAATTGTTTGCAAGAGGAATGGATAATGTGTGCAGCCAAGAATAAGGACATCAATTTTTCCCTTTAATTCCGAGAGATATTCCTCGCATATAGCCTTTGTTATCTTCTTTGTTATCTTATTGTCAACCCACCCCTCCTCA
>JBFMED010000165.1:0-12496 GCA_040753475.1 bacterium | reverse complement strand
CAGGCTATAAAGGTAAGATTTTTCCCATAAACCCCTCGGCTGATTTTATTTTAGAAAGAAAATGCTTTCCCTCCCTTTCTAATATTCAAGAAAAAATAGAGCTTGCAATGATTATTGTAAAGAATACCATTGTTCCCAATGTATTAGAGGAATGTGGAAAGAAAGAGATAAAAAATGCAATTATTATAAGCGCAGGGTTTAAGGAGGCTGGGATTGCCGGGTTAAGCTTAGAGAATAAAATAAAGGATTTAGCTAAAAATTGTGGAATAAAAATTATTGGCCCAAATTGCCTTGGCTTAATTGATACCTACACGCCTTTAAATGCCTCATTTTCCCGTATATTTCCAGAGAAAGGAGGCATCTCATTTATCTCCCAATCAGGGGCATTATGCACCGCAATCCTTGATTGGGCAAAAGAAAAGAATATAGGATTTTCAAAGTTTATCAGCTTTGGGAATGGATGCGATGTAGCTGAGATTGAGCTTATTGAATATCTCATAGATTGTCCAAATACATCGGTAATTGCCCTATATCTTGAAGGGACAAAGGATGGAAAAAGATTTATTGATATAGCCAGCAGGTCAAAAAAGCCTATTATCTTATATAAATCTGGGAAAACAGATGCCGGGAAAAGGGCAATATCATCCCATACAGGCTCTCTGGCAGGAAGTGAAAAAGCCTGGGATACAGCAATTTCCCTTTCTGGGATAATAAAGGTGGATTCTATTGAAAAGCTCTTCCTTTTTAGCCATTCCTTTGCAACCCAACAAAGACCTAAGGGAAGGAATATGGTTGTGATTACAAATGCAGGAGGACCAGGAATAATAGCATCCGATTGCCTTGTGGCGAAAAATATCTCCCTTTCCTCCCTTCCAAAGGAAACAACCAACCTTCTTAAGGAAAACCTTCCTCCCTCTGCCTCTCCCTATAACCCGATTGATATACTAGGGGATGCCCTATCAGATAGATACAATTTTGCTATAGAAACCATTAGCAAAGAGCCCAATGTAGATGGAATAATGGTTATCTTAACCCCTCAGGCAATGACAGAGATAGGAGAAACAGCAAGGGCAATAATAAAATTTAAGGACAAAAAGCCCATTTTTCCTGTTTTTATGGGAGGAGCAGAAATAACACCTGCAATTTCTTTATTTAAGGAACACAATATCATCAATTACCCATTTCCCGAGGATTGCGTCTCATTTCTTGGTGCCTCTCTTGATGCAAAAAAACCCCATATTCATAAGGAATTACCCGAATTTCATCCCGAAAAGAATATTGTAGCCGAGCTTTTTGATAATGTAAAAAAAGAGGAAAGGAATCAATTAAGCGAAATAGAGGCTTATCGGGTGATGGAGGCATATAAAATACCCTACCCTAATACATCCTTGATAAAAAGCCTTAAAGAGATAGGTGAAATAAGCCTTAAATTCCCCCTTGTGGCAAAGATTGCCTCGCCTGATATTTTACATAAATCAGACATTGGTGGTGTAAAATGTGGGATAAAGACAAAGGAGGAGCTAAATATTGCCTTTATTGAGATAATTGAGAATGCAAAGAGGCTGGCAAAGGATGCAAGAATCTTTGGGGTTCTTGTCCAAGAGGAAGCACCAAAGGGCCATGAATTGATAATAGGGCTAAACAAAGACCCGCAATTTGGACACCTTATCATCGTTGGGATGGGTGGCATCTATGTTGAGGTTTTAAAGGATGTTTCATTTGGAATAATTCCTGTATGCTACAATTGTTGCAAAAATATGCTCTCCTCCCTTAGCTCATACCCAATTCTTCGCGGAATAAGGGGAGAAAAGGGCATAGATTTTGATGAGGTTATCTCTGTAATCCTTAAGATTTCACAGCTTTCTATGGATTTTCCAAAGATAATTTCATTAGACATAAATCCATTAAGGGCTTACAATAAAGGGTGTTTTAGCCTTGATTGTAAGATAATCTTGGAGGAATGAAAGCACATATTTTTGCTTGCACAAGAAAGACAGAAAGCGAATGCCTTGATAAAATGCTTTTTGCTACAAACAAACTCTATGAAGAAAAGGCAGGGCTTGTTAGCAAGGGAGATATTTTATTTTTGCTCAACATAGATACCGATAAACTTTATGGTGCCTTTATTGCAGAAACAGATTGTTGTGAAAATTTAGATAAAGAAGCCTTTAATGGCAAATACCCATTCCAGGTTAAAGTTAGAACTAATGGAGGGTTAAAAACCATAGCCAAAGCCAAGAACATCTTTTCTAAAATGGGAATTGACTGGAGAGAAAGGTTAAATGAGATGCAGGCAAAGTGGCTTTTGGATTGTTTAACTGACCCATCCAGTTTTAACTGGCAGAAGGTTAAAATTACAAAGAGGGAAGAGGAAAAACCCCGTTTGGAACCTACCACTTTATGGGATTATCCTACACAAAGTTATGGAAAAACACGCAAGGGAGACAACAAATATCCAGGTGTTACACCTGCATTTATAATTTACAATATGATAAAGCGCTATACAAGACAGGGAGATTTAGTTCTTGACCCTATGGCGGGTAGTGGCACTACCTTGGATGTTTGTAAAGAAGAAGGAAGAAGATGTATTGCCTATGATATAGCCCCGGTCAGACCAGATATTATTCAAAATGATAGCCGAAGCATCCCTTTAGAAGACAACAGCACGGACATGATATTCATTGATTCCCCTTATGGTGACAATGTGAGATACAATGAAAATCCATTAGATATTGGCAAGATTTCTGCAGAGAAAGAAGAATTTTATAATGAATTAGAAAAGGTAATGAAAGAATGCCAACGGATACTTAAAACCGGAAAAGTGCTTGGTTGGTTAAGAAAAAGTTGACCCCGGTAGGCTTTAAGATTTTTGAGAGGCTATGTAAATATTTTGAACCCATAGATATTATTTGTGTGGTTCGTAGAAGCCAAACATCCAATACAGGCATATGGTATAACCGAGCCATTCGCTTTAACTTTTACCTGCGTGGATTTAAATATCTTTTACTTATGCGAAAAACCTTCCCAAAAGAGCAAATGAAAAAAGGGGAAAGAAAAATAGAATGGACACATTATGAGAGGAAGAAATAAGGGCAAGAATTTAGAAAAATTGATTCTCTACATTATTAAAAACCAAGTAGAAAGTTTAAAATTAAAGGTTGTAGAAGGTAATACCCTTGAAAGAAAACGGAGTGAAAATCTTTCTCATGAATTAAGCAGGGTAAAAAGAAATTTGCTTATTCACTATGGAGAATTTGGCTCTCACTTACCGGATGTTGATCTAATCATTTATAACCCCGATGATTGTCAGATTATAGCTGTTATTTCAAGTAAGGTAACCCTTAGAGAGCGGATTGCACAAACGGGTTATTGGAAGATAAAGCTTTCTCAGGACGAGGTAACAAAACATATCAAGGTATTCTTTATTACGCTTGACGAAGATAAAACACTAACCACAAGATATCCGGCAAAAAAGGGAAGGGCTATTGTAGAGGTTGATACAGATGGAAGTTATGTGATGAGTGCAACAAAGATAGAAGAAAGTGAAAAGGTTAAAATGTTTGAATATTTTATTGATGACCTAAAAAGGTTGTTGAGGAGGGATTAATGAATAAAATTTTACATTGAAAAAGTCTAAAGGCTTTAGATGGGAGGTATAGAAGAATGAAAAAAATATTTTTTACAACCACAAAGGAGTATTCTGGGGTATCTGCGGTTGTTATCGGCTCTCTCCTTCTTTTGAAGGATAGGATGAGGGTAGGGTATATGAAACCATTGGGCTATCTGCCTATATATAAAGATGGCATCTGGATAGATGCCGATAGCTCTTTTGTCTTTTCCCTGCTTAATGAGGGAGATGCCTCCCTTTCCTCTCCATTTGTCCTTAATGAAGAGGTTATAGAGGACTTTCTTGAGGGGAAAATGGCTATTTTTGAAGATAAATTAGAAAAGGCTTATGAATCCCTTTCAAAAGACAAAGATGTCTTTATATTTGAGGGAGGCTTTAATATCTATCAGGGAAAATCCTTTGGAATGAGTGGCTTTGAGATGGCTAATAAATTTGACTTACCTGTTGTCCTTATAGAAAGGTATAAAAAAATGGAGGTATCTGATAGGGTTCTTTCGGTGAAGGAGGTTCTTAAGGAAAGACTAAAGGGTGTAATCTTAAATATGGTGTTTGATGAGGATATGCCTTCTGCAAAAAAAGAGGCTCTAGCTCTTTCTAAAAATGGCATTCCTGTTTTTGGGATAATCCCCTGGACAAATATCCTGCAATCTACCTCAATTAAGGCATTAAAAAATGAGCTATCTGCAGAGGTTCTTTGTGGAGAAAATTATCTGGATAAATTGGTCCAATCCGTAATGATTGGAGCAATGGATGCAGAGCATGCAATGATATTCTTCCAGAGAAAGAAAAACCTTGCGGTAATAACAGGTGGAGACAGGGCTGATATTCAGCTTGCTGCATTAGAGGCAAACGCGGTTTGTTTAATCCTTACCGGAGGCTTTATTCCATCTGATATTATTTTAGGCTTGGCAGAGGAGAGGAATGTCCCAATTCTCCTTGTTTCCTATGAGACCCTGACTACAGCCCAAAAGGCAGAATGGCTGATTGGACACGCAAGGACACACGAGAAAGAAAAGCTCTCCTTACTTGCAGGCTTGATTAAGGAAAATGTTAAAATAGATGAGTTGTTAGCTTAGGATGTCTGCAGGTTTGCTTATCTTCCTTCTTTCTTTCTCTGTCTATCTCCTTTCTCTTACTCCCTCTGTTAATCTTCACGATTCGGGCGAGATGATAACAGCCGCATATTCTCTTGGCATATCACATCCACCCGGATACCCTTTGTATTGCATATTTGGAAAGCTCTTGATGAGCATTCTTCCCATTGGAAATATAGCCTATAGGATTAATTTTTTCTCCTCCCTTTCAGCCAGCCTTGCCTCTATGTTCCTTTGTTTTATAGCCCTTCAGCTTTACAAGGATAAAATTATAGCCATTCCCTGCGCCCTTATTTTCTCATTCTCAAGGATATTCTGGCAGCAGGCTGTAATCTCTGAGAAATATACATTAAATGCCCTTTTTTTAAGCCTGCTTATCCTTATCCTCCTTAAATGGGAAGAAGGCACAAAGGCACAAAGGCACAAAGGCACAAAACTCCTTTATTTATTTTCTTTCGTCTTGGGTTTAAGCTTTACCCACCATTTGCAGACAATATTCATCATCCCCTCTGCAATATTCCTTATTTTTTCTACATTAAAACGCAAGAAACAAAAGAAGGCTCAAGGCTTCCGGCTCAAGGCTTCCGGCTCATTGATATTGCTATTCTTCTTTCTTCCCCTTTTGCTTTATATTTACCTTCCAATGAGGTCAGCATCAAATCCAGAGGCAAATTGGGGCTCTCCTGATACATTAGAAAGGTTTATCTCACACATTACAGTTAAGGAATATAGCCATTATTTTGCACCTTCTTCCCAATGGCTTTCAAATTTCAAATCCTCCCTCTCCTTCTTTCCATCCCAATTTACCTTTTTTATTCTTATTCCAGCAATAATTGGAATTTTCATTATGTCAGCAAAAAGGCGTTTTGAGGCTATATTCTTCGGGCTGATAATAGCTTTTGATATCCTCCATTCCATAAGATACCAGATTCATAACATTGAGGATTATTATATCCCTACATTCCTTGTCCTTTCTATATTGCTTGGCGAATTCCTTGTTTTTGCAAAAAATAAAATAAAGCACATCCGAGCCTTCTTTCTCCTTATGCCCTTAATCCCCCTCCTTACAAACTATTACTCTGCAAATAGGGATAGGGATTTTTATTCCTATGACTACGGAAGGAATATTTTAGAGCCATTAGAAAAAAATTCAATTCTTCTCATTATGGGAGACACATTTGCCTTTCCCTTGTGGTATCTACATTTTGTTGAGAATGTCCGATGCGATGTAGCTTTAATTGATAAACTTGAGCTAAGGTATTTGTGGTATTGTGAAGACCTAAAAGAAAGATACCCTGATATTGCCTTTTCCTTTCAAGCTTCAAAAAAAGCAGACCCTGGCCTTATCGCTACAAGGTTTGTTGATATTGTCCATAGGAATGTAGAAAAAAGGGGCATCTATGTCCCCCTTCCCTTTGCAGATGAGGTAGCAGGAACCCATCTCCTTATTCCCGAAGGCATTGCACACAGGATTCTTCCAAAAACCCTTTCTGAAAAAGGAATAATGGATGAGATTAAAAGGAGCACATTTAAATTTAAATATAGAAAGACAAATGTTTTTATGGAGGAAAGAACAAGGCATAACTATGATAATTATGCCATTGCCTATGAAGCAAGGGCAGGATTTCTTGCCGAAAGAGGGCTTTATGGGGAGGCAATATTCTGCCTTAATGAAGCTATTAAGATAGACCCAAATAAAACAAGCGCCTTTTATAACCTTGGGATTTTATACAGGGATTCAGGGAAGCTAGATAAAGCAGAGGAAATATTTAAGGAGATGATCAATAAATTTAAAGGAGCGGATGGTCATTATGGATTAGGGATGGTATATCAGAAAAAGAATAGGCTTGATGATGCAATTAAAGAATACAAGGAGGCAATTTCACTTGACCCCTCTAAGATATTTTTGTATCATAGTTTAGGCTCTGTCTATCTTGAAAAGGGGATGTTTGATCAGGCAATTTCTGCATTTAAAGATGCCTTAAAAATTGAGCCACAGGATCCAAATTCATACTATAACCTTGGGGTTACCTATTGGAAGGCAGGAAGAATAGAAGATGCAATTTCTGCCTATAGAAAGGTTCTGGAAATTTCTCCAAATTATCCCGGGGTGGCTGAGTCTTTGAGGATATTGGGTGGATGAACAAAGATTATTGTAACTATTCAGTAATTATTCAGCCACAGATTTTATTTGCGTATATATACCTAACGATAGAGTTCAGCGATTGGTTAGATGTTTTTGGTTTTGGAGCTTATCATTACTTGACCAGAACATGTGGAATATTCGGACTCGCAGGATTTGATGTTATAGTCTGTCTTGCTGGATTCAATACGAGATCCATGTCCTCCATAGGCACAACCCCCATCAACACCAAATCACCAAGAACAAGAGCACCTGTAAAACAAGTCCGCCCCTCAAAATTGACCTGGACCGGGCCAACATACGGCACAACCTTGTTTTTTCCGTCAGCTATTGTAACTTCTCGTTTCTCGATTTCCATAAGTTTGAGTTGAACTACAATATGTTCTGGAATGCACAAAGTTATTGCTCCCGCGTCAACCAGCGCGTCAACCTCAATAGGCTTCAACTCAGACTCCCGAGGATTTGATAGTGCTATCTTTGCATGAATATATCCCATTGACTCCTCCTTTTTATAGTGTTATTACTGTTTACACCTAACGATAGAACTCATCGATTGGTTAGGTGGTTAGGCAAAAGCTCCACCTCACCATTTCAGCGATTGATAATAATTAAAAGGCATTTGGGATCGAGCTTTAATATGATATAATCTTTACTAAACATAGTATGCCAGAAAATAACTTGGAATGTCAAGGAGAAATTAAATCAAAACCTGGATCACGTGAAATCCAGTAGGTGCCAGCTTCAGTTGAATTTGTAGCCAGAGCATTGCTCGTTAAGAGCTAATAAAAAATATACTGAAAATCAATTGAATTTCAAGATATTTTTAATCTCAATTTAATTTTTGCTTGACAATAATTTAAATGTGATTATAATATAGCATAGGTAACCATAATGGAAAAATCAAGGATTATAGAGAGAATTTATAACCCACACCTTTTGAGGTCATTAAATAACCCATTAATCACTGTCTTAATTGGTCCAAGACAGGCAGGAAAAACTACATCTGTGAACAATATCCTCTCTGATATAGAACCCAGCAAGAAATTTTATCTCAATCTGGATTCTTCCTTTGAGAGGGATAAAGTCAGAAACAACGAAGCTTATTTACAGGAAAGGATAGAGGAAACTATAGGTTTTAGAATGGATTTACTAAAAGAGAGGTTTTATCTCTTGATTGATGAGGCACAAAAACTTCCTTCAATCTTTGAGGTTATAAAAATCTTATATGACAAGTATTACCATCACTTAAAGATTATTATCAGCGGATCTTCAAGCCTTGAGCTTCTTGATAAAACAGCAGAAACCTTAGCCGGCAGGGTTTGTGTCTTAAGAATTTATCCTTTTTGTATGAGCGAGGCATCCCTTTATGAGACAATTGGTGGATTTGAATCTGCCGAGACTTTATATAAGGGTATTTTTTCAGGCTCTCTGAATAAAAAATTTCTCTCTCAGGTTATCAGAGAATTTAAGCCCAACAGTAAAAAAAAGATGCAGTTGATTAATAGGCTCATTACCCGAAGCCTTTTTCCTCCTACATTCTCAAGGATAAATGAGGATGCTATCCCACGATGGCTCATAGACTACATTGACACCTACATAGAAAGGGATATGCGAAGTGTTAAAGATATCGGCAACATAGAGGGTTATCGTAAGGTTGTTGGTCAACTATCCTTAAGGGTAGGTAGTCTTCTGGACTATAATCATTTGGGAAATGATGCAGGTATCAATCAGATTACAACAAAAAAATATGTGACCATCTGGCAGGAAAGTCTGGTTGGATTTCTCCTTTCGCCCTTTTTCTTAAATATATCTACCAGGATTAAGAAGTCAAAAAAGGTATATTTCTTTGATAATGCACTTATCTGGGCATTGTCAGGTTTTAAGGCAAGAGAAATTCTTAAGGCAAGTGGTGAGTGTGGACATTATTTTGAAAACCTTGTTATCACAGATTTTATAAAATGGGGAATAAATTTAGAAAAACCCCCTTCTTTTTACTACTGGCAAAAAAGCCCTGCTTCAGAGATAGACTTGGTCATAAACACTGAAGGGTTGACAATCCCTATAGAGATTAAATATTCAAATGTGATGGATAAAAAATATCTGCATGCTATTGATATGTTCAAAGAAAAACATAAGGGAAAAGGCTTAAAAATACCTTTTTCATTGATTATTTATAAAGGAGATTTTATTGCACCAGCAGAAGATGTCTTCTGTATCCCTGTCTGGGCATTGTGTTAAAATAAAAGATTGGGCTTTAAAACAGGGGAGATGTATGTGTTTAGCTAAAGCTAACCACAATTGTAAATTGCAAATTTTAAATTGTAAATTTTAAAATGAATATATTTATAACCAAAGAAGAGATTGAAAAAAAGGTATCCGAGCTTGCCTTAAAAATTTCATCTGATCATCCAGATGGTCTTATTACCATTGGCGTTTTAAAGGGTGCTTGGGTTTTTATGGCAGACTTAGTAAGAAAATTAACCTGCCCTGTATATATAGATTTTATTAAGGTCTCAAGCTATAAGGGGAAAGAGACAACCGGAGAAATTAGCCTTTCCCTTTCTCCATCTATTTCTATTTCTAAAAAAAATGTTCTTGTTATCGAGGATATTGTAGATACAGGAATAACATTAAGCTTCCTTAAGGAACATCTTTTAAAAGAAAATCCAGAAAGCCTAAAATTCTGCTGCCTCCTTGATAAGCCAGAAAGGAGAAAGAAAGATTTTACGCCAGATTATATTGGTTTTACCATTCCCGATAAATTTGTTGTAGGATATGGCCTTGATTGCAACGAGGAATACAGAAACCTTCCCTATATCGCTGTGGTTTAAGTAATCAAATTTTCCTTACTTACAACTTACACCTTGACGCTTACCAAATTCCTAAATCCAATTATGCTCCATATTTTATAAGCTTCTTTGAATATCCTAAGGCAAGACCCATTAGCTCTTGCATGGGAAACCTTCCCAGAGAGCCAGATGCTGCATTTCTTTCAGAGAATTCCTTTATCCCATCTGGAATGCAATATTTTGAATAAAGGGCTAAAGGAACCGGATGCCAGGAATGAGATTTTAAAAGGGCTGGCGTTGAATGGTCTCCTGTTATGACAAAAAGATCTGGATTTAACTTAAGTATTTCTGGAATAATTTTGTCTACCTCCTCAATTACCTTTACCTTTCCTTCATAATCTCCATCTTCTCCTTTTTTGTCCGTCCCTTTTATGTGAAAAAAGAAAAAGTTATAAGAAGAAAAGCTTGAATGCAAAGTTTCAATCTGGGTTTCTAAGTTTTCCCCACAATCCAGAACATCCATGCCAACAAGCCTTGCCAGACCCTTATACATTGGGTATGTTGCAATACAACAAGGATTAAGCTTATACAATTCCTTAAAGCTTGGGATGTTAAGATAGCTGGCAAAGCCACGAAGCAAGACCATATTTGCTGGGTATTGCTCTTTCAAAACCTTACCTGCTTTAGAAATCCATTGATTTACAATCTCTGCCGATTTCTTGGCTTCCTCTATTTTTGGCAAAACATCTAAGGGAGGAACATCTATAACCTGGGGGTCTGAATCCAAAAGATCGGAACATAGCTTTTCTCCCCTAAAAATAACAACAAATCTATGCTCCTTCTCAGGCACAACAAATACCTCAACCCCTTCTATCTTTATTTCTGAAAGAATCTCACAAAGTTCTTTGTTTTTCTCGGTTGCTATCCTTCCTGCCCTTCTATCTGTAATTATCCCATTTTTAATTGTGCAGAAATTTCCCCTTGAACAAATATCAGAGCTAGAAAGGGGAAAGCCGATTCCCAAAGCAGACAAAAGCCCCCTTCCAATATCATATTTTAATGGGTCGTATCCAAACAATGCCAGATGTGCAGGGCCTGAACCTGGTGTTATCCCAGGTGCAATAGAATCCATAATGCCAAGGATTGATTCCTTGCAGAGGCCATCAATGTTTGGCTTATTTGCCTTTTCAAGCTCTGTCTTTCCATCTATTGGAATGCCTCCTAATCCATCCATAATGAGAAAAACAATCTTCCCCTCTGTTTCTATGCTTAATTTTTTTAAAATCTCTTGGTTCATCTAAATTCTATTATTCTGCAAAAGGATGAAACATCCAGGCTACAACCACCAACCAGACAGCCATCTATATTTGGCATCTTCATAATTGCATCAATATTATCGGGCTTTACAGAGCCTCCGTATAAAATCCTCATTACATCTCCCAAATCCTTTGTATATAACTCGGATATTAGGTTTCTAATAAAAATGTGCATTTTTTCTGCATCTTCACTTTTGCAGGTATTCCCGGTTCCGATTGCCCAGACAGGCTCGTAGGCAATAACAAGAGGAATGCGGAATTTAGAATTTAGAATGCGGAATGTAAGGTCAATGTCTTTAAGTCCTAATCTAATTTGCCTTTCTACAATTTCTTTTTCTCTACCTTCCTTTCTTTGTTTCTCGGTTTCTCCCACACAAAATATGGGAGAAAGGTTATGTTTCAACGCCTGTTTTATCTTCTTGTTTATTATTATATCATCCTCTTTAAAAATTTGCCTCCTTTCAGAATGTCCAATAATAACATATTTGCATCCAATATCAATAAGCTGTGAGGCAGATATTTCACCTGTCCAAGGTCCATTTTCTTCATAAAAAAGGTCTTGGGCTCCTAAAAAAATGGGGGAGCCTTTGCATATCTCTCCCACCTTTTGTAAAGCTGTAAATGGAGGGCAGAGGATAATATCTACATTCGTTTCCTTAAATTTCTCAACAATCCCCAAAGCTAATGTTTCTGCTTCAGCCAATGCCTTATTCATCTTCCAATTCCCTGCAATTATAGGTCTTCTCATCTTTTCAAAAAACCATAAAGGGTAAGTTCATAGTTTTTCCATACATTATATGATATAAAAGGAGGCTTCGCAAGGATTATTTGAGATAAGAAAACCTTAGTTATTAAAAGAATCCCTTGTGTAAAATCCAAAATCCAAATTAAATCCAAAATCTTAAAGTCCCAAATTCAAAGGTGATGAACGATTGTTTTAATAATTTCTGTTCCATTGCCCTACGCTGTTGGCGGTCAGGTGCAGCGATTGGTTAGGTGTTTATTTAGCTATTGATGTCGCAATATTTGGGCTACTTGGATTCACATCCAAAACTCTGGTTTTAGGGGTGATGACCAAATCCATGTCTTCCATTGGGATGACACCAAGTAAAACCTGGTCTCCCATAACCAAGGCCCCAGCGAAGCCAATGCGATTTTTAAACCGAAGCTCAATTGGCCCTACATAGGGAACTAGTTTTGACGTTCCATCTGCTAAGACAACTTCCTTTTTGGAAATCTCATCCAATTCCAATTGGAGCCTGATATGTTCGGGAATACACAAATGCACCGCCCCTGAGTCTGCAAGCGAATCTACCTCCACAGATGTAAGTTCGGCTCTTCTGGGATTCTTTAATGTGACCTTTGCATCAACTAGACCCATTTGCCTCTTCTTCTAATCTAAATTATCTCTTGCAGATAACGCTTGAGCAATAAGTTGATTCTTGAATAAGGAAAATTGTGTCTCTGTCTGACTATTTTTATTATTCTAACCTTAGATTATACTGCCTATTAGCGGTTTTTATTTT
>JBFMED010000164.1:0-2915 GCA_040753475.1 bacterium | reverse complement strand
ATACAAACTGGCACGCATAAGAAAATTAAACCTACAAGAAAGAAAAGAGATAGCTGAAGAAGATTTTAAGATTTGGTTCGAAAGTGCAAAGGACTTTTGGTTTACTTTTGAAAAAAGATAGAGAGTTTTACAAGGAATGCGGAGAAGACAGTATAAATCGCTGCACCTGACCGCCAACAGCGTGGTGGTTTTTCAAGGTTTTGTGCCCCATCAAAGTTTGGTGGTTTTTCAAAGGTTTGTGCCCAACCTGTTGGCGGCAGGTGAGCTTTATCGTTAGACTAAATTAAGTTTAATTATACGAGGAGGTGATTTTTATGAATGCCATAACTGTAAATCAGGCTAAACGAGGATTAGATAATCTTATAGAACAAGTAATCTCAGATGCAGAACCAACTATTATTTGCAGTGATAAGGGCGAGAAGACAGTATTGATGTCGCTTGATGAATTTAACTCATGGCAGGAAACCCTCTATCTACTATCCAATCCTGCTAATGCCGAACACTTGCGAAAATCTATTGCTGAAGCCAAGGCAGGAAAAACTATAGAACGAGAGTTAATTAAAGATTAAAAAAATGAAGGTTGTGAAAAGATAGAGGAGCTTGATGAGAAAAAGCCTCTCTATAAGAAGCTTTTTATCAAAGACAAGATAATTGTAGGTGCAATTTTTGTCAAAGAGATTAACCGGGCAGGAATATATACAGGATTGATTAAAGAGAGGGTAGATGTGACGGCCTTTAAAGAAGACCTGTTAAAGGATGATTTTGGGCTAGTCTATCTTCCCAAAGAATATAGAAAACATCTTGTGGGTGGTAAGATATTGGTATGAGAATAAATGCCAAGGGGATGCATTATAAAGCCCTTAATGAGCTAATCCATCAGGGGGTAGAAAAGGGCGAAAAGGAGATAATCCTAGATAATGTCAATGGTCAACGCTATATTGGTGATGGCCTGGCTAAAGATAAACCCTAGAAGACCTCATTCCCGACAAAAAGCCATTATTTGGGGAAAAAATAGAGGATGCCATTTTTATTGAAAAACTTAAACTAACCCAGAGGGAAAGACAAGTGACAAATCTTCTAAAAGGGGGCTATACTTTAAGGGGGATAGGCAAAAAGCTTGGCATCTCACATGTTTCTGTCCTTAAGATTAAAGAAAAGATTAAGAAAAACTTACTGGACAAAATGTAAATTATATTGACAATTTGTCTAAAAAGGTCTATACTGTTTTTTGTGATTAAAAGAACAATTTCTGAAAAATTAAGGGAGTTAGTCTTAAAATTTCCGATTGTGGCTATAATTGGTCCCAGACAATCGGGCAAAACAACCCTGTGTAGAAATATTTTCCCTGATTGGAAATATGTATCTTTGGAGGATTTAGATACAAGGGAATTTGCTTTGCAGGATCCAAGAGGATTTTTGGCTACTTATAACAAAAGGGTAATCATTGATGAAGTCCAAAGGGTTCCTCACATATTTTCTTACCTCCAGACATTAGTAGATAATGGGGGAAGCCCCGCTCAATTTATTCTCACGGGTTCACAACATATTTTCCTTCTTGAAAATGTCTCCCAAACCCTGGCTGGCCGTATAGCTATCTTAAAATTACTTCCTTTAAGCCTTGAAGAATTGAAAAATACGCCTTATGAATTATCCCGTTGTGAAGAATACATCTTTAAAGGTTTTTATCCCAGAATATATGATCAAGATATTGCGCCGATAGATTGGTATCCCAACTATATCCAGACCTATGTAGAAAGGGATGTGCGGTTAATGAAAAATATCGGGGACCTGAATACCTTTCAGAGGTTTATAAAGATGTGTGCGGCCAGGGTTGGCCAAATTCTTAATCTATCATCATTGGGCAATGATTGTGGGATTACCCATAATACAGTAAAATCGTGGCTTTCTCTTTTAGAGGCAAGCTATATTGTTTTTTTCTTAAGGCCATACTATAAAAATTTTAATAAGCGCCTGGTAAAGATGCCAAAATTGTACTTCTATGATTGTGGATTGGTTTGCTCACTTTTGGGAATTCGGGATGTCCCCCAGATGGAGATACATTATCTAAAGGGAGGTTTGTTTGAATCTTTTGTTGTTTCGGAAATCATCAAGCAAGGATTCAATAGAGGCGTAGATTTGAGCTGTTATTATTGGCGAGATAAAACGGGAAACGAGATTGACTGTATCATAGAAGAAGGAACTAGATTATTGCCCATAGAAATAAAATCAGGCAAAACAATTATTGATGACTTTTTTGATGGTTTAAGATATTGGGAGAGACTAGCTGGCAGGGAAAATACAAATCCTTACTTAATATATGGAGGAGAAAAATCCCAAAAAAGAACCCTTGCTAATCTCCTAAGTTGGAAAGACATAGCTTCTGTCCTTGCTTCCCAAATTCCAAATCTTAAACAATCGTAACTTTTCAGCCACGGATTAACAGAGGATTGACTTTGGATAAAATAGAAGGGGTTTAAAATATGAGTACGTGTTTAGCTAAAGCTAAACAACAAAGCGATTTCTGGCTCTTTAATGAGGAAGCAGAACACATATTAAGGAGCTAAACACATACAATAAAGTTATTCGTATAATCTGTATCATTCGTGGTTAAGACATAAAAATATAATCAATCGCTGAAGCTGACCTTTGCCTCACTCGGGCAGGTGAGATCTATCGTTATTTTTCAGTATTTTCTAATTTTGATATTAAAAATTTTCTTGACAGGATATTTCATTGATGCTACTCTCTTGTAAAGCAGTAATATAAAATTGCCAATAGGCAGTATAATCTAAAGAAAATCCGAAGTGTAAGTTCACATCACTTGCCCACTTACTTACGGAGGATTTTCTAAAAGGCTGTTTCAGGGAGCTTAAAAGGGATAAAGCTTCTTAAGATAGATGGGGCATATGCCCTGT
>JBFMED010000163.1:0-7876 GCA_040753475.1 bacterium | reverse complement strand
CTATTTCTTTTTTCTTCTTGTATTCCTCTATCCTTTTGCTCTGTTCAAGATAGAGCTTCTTTTCTATGAGGGCCCTTCCCAAAGAGCTATTTGCTCCACCAAAATCTGGGATTAAATAGGAAATCTTTTCCTTTAAGCCAAATTTGCCCTGTCCTACCTCAAGGATTGCATCTGTCCATTCATTGCTCCATTTAAGGCTTGCATTTGGAGAGCGGTAATAGAGGATGTATTGTGTTTGGGAAGAAAGACTTTCTCTAAGAAAAGCATAAAGGTCATTAAGCTCCTTTGAATTCCTTGAAAGCAAATATTTTCCATCTGTTTCCTTTGCTATTTTTTCTAAAATAGGGTCTTTATCTTTCTTATAATCAATAACAAATATGGGAATTCCATTGTTTTTTGCATAATTCTTTAATCTTTTTATTTCCTGTGTCTCTTTCTTAAGGCTTAAAGATGTAATTACAACAACAGCCCTTTTGCTTAAGAGGAAAACAGCGCTATCTATTCCCTTATTTAATGAAGAAAGAAGGGCATCTTCATTAGCATCTGCCTTAAAACTTAAAGATTCAATCGCATCCTTTATTTGTGTCTTATTAAGGGTAAAATCTAAAAAGACATTTGATGTATTTGAGAAAGGAATAATTGATGCACCTTGTAATCCATCCTTGAATTGGGAAACAGAGGAAACTAAAATGTTTTTTGCATTTTTTTGATTTATGTATTTTGAATCCTCAATTACAAAGGCAATACCAAGGTTTTCTTGTTTTTTCAATATCTCATCAACGCCTAATGGATATGCAGCCCTGTTTTCCTCTTGGATTCTAAAATTATTATCAAAAAGCCCTGAAATATCCTGTTTGACTTTCTTTAGGGTAATTGAGAAAAGAACCATCGGATAATTTGCAAGGTCTATTCTATTAACAAGGATGTCGGGTAAATTAGAACGATTAGAAAATGTATGGATATTTGAGGAATTTGGAGAGGATACATAAATAAACCCAAATTTATTGAGCGCTAATCCCTCTCCTGCAAAATCTGTCTTTATCTTGTTTATAAGATTTCCCCTTTTTGAATAGACAAAAATCCCTTCCTTGCCTGTAACATAAAGCTTATTGTTATGAATACACACCCATTTTGGCTTAATAGAGATAGAGTCAATGGGATTTCCCGATGAATCAAATATTTTAACATTTAAGCGATCAGAGATAAAGATATTTCCATCCTTATCAATAGCAAGGTTGTTTGGAAGATAGAGGTCATCTATTTTGGAGACAAATGTAGCTGTGGCTGAAAACCTCTGCATCCTTTGACTATCAACCACATAGATATATCCAGAGCTATCTACGCTTATTCCTTTACAACCAATAAATTCACCATCCTTCCTTCCTTTTTTTCCAAATTTTAAAAGGGGCTTACCAGAAGGAGAGAATTTTAAAACACAATTATTTGAATAGGATGTTGCATAGATATTTCCATCCCTGTCTGTGCAAACACCATAGGGATTTTTAACGGGTATTCTTAAAAGAAGCCTTCCAAAGGGAGAGAGTTTAAGAATAGTATCATTTCCAAAGCCTGCTACATATAAATTATCAGCATTATCAACATATATCCCTGATGCCGAGAAAAACCTTCCTTCATCTTGTATATCCCCTTTTATTGTAAAAATTTGGGCGTATCCATCCTTTTTCTTCCCCCAATACCTTTCAATCTTATCCTTTGTATAGGGGTCATCACAAAGCCTTAAATACATCTCATAGGATTCCTTTGCCAAATCATTCATCCCATATCTAAATAGGCTATTTCCATACCAATACCAGCCTAAAGCAAAATCAGGCTTAATTTCTAATGCTTTTTTGTAAAGGGAAATGGCTTCCTTAAAATCTCCCCTTTGATATGACCAGAATCCCTCCTTTACAAATTCATTTGCCCTTATTTCCCTTATATCCTTTGGATGAATTAAAGTAGCAAACAAAAGGAAAAACAAAATCTGCATAACCTTTATTTTATATTAAATAAAATCAAATAGCAATAATTCAAATAATTTTATAAAATATAAAAATGAATTTTTTATATTCCCTTTTCCTTTTCTTTGGGATAATCCCATTTTTAATAAAGAATTTTAGCCTTCAAAGGCTTGGGCTTTGCCTTCCCAATGTAAAGCCCGATATTTGGATACATTGTGCCTCTGTGGGTGAAATAGCTGGAATAAAGCCATTTATTGATGAGATAAGAAAGGCAAATAATCTTTCAATTATTGTCTCAACCATAACAAAAACAGGCTATGAGGTAGCAAAAGGGTTTGGTGAAATTGCAATATATCTTCCGATTGATTTTTCATTTATTATAAGGTCTGTATTAAAAAGGCTTTCCCCAAAAATTCTTATCATTCAAGAAACAGAGCTATGGCCAAATCTTATAAGGGAGGCAAAGAGGCAGGGGATAAAGATAGCCCTTATAAATGGAAGAATATCAGAAAAAAGCAAAAAGAGATACCTTGCTGTATCTTCTCTGATGAAAGGGGTGGTCTCTTGTTTTGACCTTTTTCTTATGCAGACAGAAGATGATAAAAATAGGATAAAGGAGCTTGGGCCAGGGGATGATAAAATTTTTATTACAGGAAATACAAAATTTGATTGGCTATATAAGGATATTCCCGATATAAAGCTAAAATTTGAGGATAAAAACATTATTGTCTTTGGCTCTATAAGGGAAAGGGAGGAGGAGATTATTTTAAAATGTGCAAAGAGGCTTGTTTTAGAAAAAGAGGTTTCTGTAGTAATTGCTCCAAGGCATATTGATAGGGCATCTATAATCTTAAAAAATGAGGGATTTATAAGAAGAAGTAGCGCATCCTATGTTCCATCTTGTTCTATTGTCCTATTAGATACCATAGGCGAGTTAAGGTCTTTTTATAAAAAAGCAAAGATTACCTTTGTGGGAGGTTCTCTATTTCCCTATGGTTGCCATAATTTAATTGAGCCTGCAATACTTGGAAAGCCTGTATTGTTTGGAAGATATACAGACAATTTTAAGGATTGCGCAAATAGCCTAAAAAAAGATAAAGGTGGATTTGAGATTTCTGATGAAACCTCCCTTTTTTCTCAAATATCCTATCTTCTTGAAAACCCAGATGAGCTAAAAAAAATGGGGAAAAATGCAAAAGATGTTACCTTAAACCTCATAGGTGCTTCAAAAAGGTGCATCCCCTTTATCCTTAATCTGTTGCATTAGGGCTTAAGATAGATTATACTTAAATTGTATGTGTTTAGCTAGGTGAGAATAAAATGGGAAATAGGCACAAAGGCACAGAGGCACAGAGTTTATTTGTTACTTGCTTTCTTTGTGCCTTTGTCCCTTTGTTCCTTTGTGCCTGTTTACGTCCCTTTGTCCCTTTGTGCCTGTTTACGTTCCTTTGTGCCTAGCTATAGGGTAGCTAAACATGTACTAGATTTTTAGATGTAATTGTTTTTAAATCATAAATCTTAAATCATAAATCTTAAATTTCTTAGTGTTTCTGAACATTTATGAAAGATACTATAATTTAAAGAAGGAGCTAAACACATACTTTTAGTATAATGTATATTGGATTTTTGGATTTTGAAAGTCCTCTTATTGAGATAGAAAAAATGATCGAAGGGGAAAAGGATGAGAAGAAAAAGAGGGAATTAAAGAGGTCTCTGGCTTTGGAAAAAAAGAAGATTTACTCAAACCTCAAACCTTACCAGATAGTCCAAATAGCAAGGCATCCAAAGAGGCCAAATGTTATGGATTATATAGATGCTCTATTCGATGAATTCATTGAGCTTTGTGGTGATAGGCTTTTTGGAGATGACCAGGCAATCATAGGAGGCATAGGAAGGATTGGAGAAAACAAGGTAATGCTCATTGGACATAGGAAGGGAAGGGAGTTAAAGGAAAACCTTATCTACAACTTTGGAATGGCAAATCCAGAGGGCTATAGAAAGGCAAAGAGGATAATGGAGCTTGGAGGAAGGTTTAGAAAGCCCATAATCACATTCATTGACACCCCTGGTGCATACCCTGGGATTGGAGCAGAAGAGAGGGGGCAGGCTATGGCAATTGCTGAAAATCTATATACATTCTTTGAGATTCCCTGTCCCATTATTTCTATTGTCATTGGAGAGGGAGGCTCGGGAGGTGCATTAGGGATTGGTGTTTCTGATAGGATATTGATGCTTAAGTATTCGATGTATTCTGTTGCCTCGCCAGAGGCTTGTGCATCTATTTTGTGGAGGGATGCAAAGGAGGTTTATAAGGCATCAGAAAATCTGCATCTTACAGCCGATGCTCTTTATAAACTTGGGCTAATTGATGGAATTATTGATGAGCCATTAGAGGGTGCACATAAAGACCCTAACAAAACAATAAAGAATGTAAAGAATGCAATCATCTCCTCCCTTAAAGAGCTTTCATCCTATTCTTCAGACATTCTTTTAGAAGAGAGGATAAAGAAATATAGGAAGATTGGGGTGTTTAAGAAGCTGGATTAATGTTAAATAAATCTTAAATCATAAATCTTAAATTTCCATAGTATTTCTTAAACATTTATGAAAGATACTATATATGGAGCTTAATCTTTCCATCTCATCTATCCATGGAATAGGCCCAAAGATGGCGAGCCTTTTTGAAGGGCTTGGAATTCATTCTGTATCAGACCTTTTGGAATATTACCCAAGGGCATATCAGGATAGAAGCAATGTAGCAAAGATCTCGCAATTAAAAGGGAAGGGAAGGGAAACAATTATTGCCCAGGTTACAAGGCATCTCTTGCATTCCAGAATAAAGAGGGTTTGCTTATCTGATGGAAGTGGTTCTTGTTTCTTGCTTTTCTTTGGAAATTTTAGAGAAAAATTCCTTCCCTTAGGGACAAAAATCATTGTAAGTGGATATGCCAAGAGATTTAGGGGATTTTTTTGCTTTTCCAATTTTGAGTATGAAATAATGGAAAAGGATGACGAAAAGGGAGGGATTGTCCCATTGTATCGGCTTTCTTTAGAATGGGGAAGGCTTGGACAGAGGCTATTTAGAAGGATAGCAAGGAAGATTTTGGATATTTATAAGGATAAAATTTCTGATTCTTATCTTGAAATAGCAAAACCACTTGGTTTTATCTCTCAAAAGGAGGCAATTTTAAATATCCATTTTCCCAATACCTGGGAGGATTACAAGAAGGCAAGGAATAGGCTTGTCTTTAATGAATTATTCCTCCTTCAGCTTGGGCTTCTCATAAACAAAAGAAGAATAGGCTTAATTACAAGGGGTTTTGTATATAAAAAAATAGAAGTTCCTCTTAAATTCCCCTTTGAGTTAACAGAAGCCCAAAAAAGGGCAATTTCAGAGATAGACAAAGACCTATCATCTTCCCATCCAATGAACAGGCTTCTTCATGGTGATGTTGGTTCAGGAAAGACGGCTGTTTGCTTGTCTGCTGCCTATAGGGCTGCTTGTTCTTCCTTTCAAGTTGCCATAATGGCACCCACGGAAATCCTGGCTGACCAGCATTACCTTACCGCAAAGAGGCTAATTCCAGAGGAAATTGAGGTTGGAATATTAAGGAGCGGATTGCCCCAGAAAGAGCAACAAGAGACAAAGGGAAAAATAGAAAATGGCGAAATAAAGATAATAATTGGCACACATTCCCTAATTCAGGGCGATGTTAAATTTAAAAACCTATCTTTTTGCATCATCGATGAGCAACATAGATTTGGTGTCTGCCAGAGGCAGGCATTGATGGAAAAGGCATCCTCCCTTTCCTCCCATTGGTGCGACCTCCTCATTACGACAGCAACACCTATCCCAAGGACAATTGCCTTAAGCCTTTATGGCGATATGGATATATCCTGCCTTTCCGAGATGCCAAAGAATAGGGGGAAGGTAATTACCACCATAAGGTCAAACAATGACCTTCCAAAGATATACGAATTTATAAAAGAAAAGGTAAAGGAGGGAAGGCAGGTATATATTGTCTATCCATTGATTGAGGAATCTGAACATGTTTCATATAAATCCTGTAAGCTACATTTTAAGAAGCTCTCTTTGATCTTTAAGGATTTCACATTAGCCCTCCTTCATGGACAATTAAAACCAGATGAGAAGGAGGAGATTATGAGAGAATTTGCAAATGGTAATACCCAGATTCTTGTTGCAACAACCGTAATTGAGGTTGGCATTGATGTTTCTAATGCATGTATTATGGTAATAGAGGATGGTGAAAGGTTTGGGCTTTCCCAACTACATCAGTTAAGGGGCCGTATTGGAAGGGGCCAATTTGATTCCTATTGCATTGTTATAGCAAAGGAGAAAATTGCAGATATTATAAGGCAGAATATCCCTTGTGATGATGAGGATAAGGAGGCAGTAGAGAGGCTTAGGGTATTTGTAAGGGTTCAAGATGGATTTAAGCTCTCTGAGTATGATTTAAGGCTAAGGGGTTCAGGTGAGCTATTTGGTGAGAGGCAGCACGGTATATCAGAATTAAAGCTTTCTGACCCAATAAGGGATTATAATATTTTAATTAAGGCAAAAAATGGTGCAAAAACCCTCCTTGAAAAAGACCCATTATTGCAAGAAAACCCTGAATTAAGAGAGATTTTTCTTAAAACCTTCAAAAACCTATCTCTAGGAATGGTGAGGTAATTTGTTATCTTACCACCATTGACTTAATCGCCGAGAAGTCATCGCCGGTAAGCTTGTAGAAGTATAAGCCTTAAGATTAGCTAAAGGCTATGACTCATTTTCCAGAAAGCCCAGAAAGTAGAGATTTTGCCTGGGGGTCATCGGGAGCAATACTTAAGAGCTTCAACAATGCCTCCTTTGCCTTTGCAAAATCACCCATTCTATAATAACAAAGGGCTACATTTCTATTGGCATCAATGTCAAGCGGTGCAATTTCTAATACCTTTTGGCTTTCCTTTAGGCTTTTTTCATAATCTTGTTTTTTATGGTAGTAAATCCAGCTCAGAAGATTATGTAACCTTTTTTTATTATCGCCCTCTAAAACATTAGAAAGCCTTGTTAAAAAGGAAATTGCCCTATCTGTTTCGTTCCTCTTAAGATACATATTTATAAGATGGTCTGTTGTTCTTGAATATTCAGCCCTTATCTCAATTGCCTGTTCAAATTCAGCCATTGCAAGGTCTTCTCTTCCCATATTTAAATAGAGAATTCCCATATTGTTATATATATCAGCAATAAAAGGTTGCCATTCCTTTGCCTTTTTGTAATAGAAAAGGGCTTTCTCTGCATTGCCTTGCATAAAATGTGCCATTCCCAATGTAAAGTACGCTGTGTTACTCATCCCGTTAAGTAACTTATTTAAGGTATTTGCCCCAGCAATCGCCTCTTTTAATGATTCTTTATTGCCTGTGGTTATCACATGGTTGATATAAGCCCGATTTAGCTCCTCCCAATACCTTATTTCCCTATAGTTTAAGGATATTGCCTTTTTGTATTTAGAAAATGTTCTATCTATCTCCCCTCTAGCTAAATAAACCGTCCCATCCTTATAATGCAAATCAGCAAGGTATGGACGAATGACAAACACAGAAAATCCTATTGCAAAAACAAAAACACAGGGGTAAATAACCCAACCAATCCCCGAATTTTTCCTAAAATTAAATTGGAAGGTTTTAACTGGGCCTACTTCCTTTACCGCCATTGCCATAAGTAGCCAATAAAGGGAGGCAATAGGGGTATTTCCAAAGCTAAATTGGTTTTGAACCAAATAGGCAAGCCAGGCGGTATACATTCCCAAGATAAGAATCTTTCTTTCATCTTCTGCTTTGCAATATCCCTTCCAACAATACATTGTAAATGCAATAATAAGCCAGAAATAGATAATAAGCCCGATAATTCCCCT
>JBFMED010000162.1:0-2769 GCA_040753475.1 bacterium | reverse complement strand
ATCCTCTGGGATTTCCTGCAAAGAAGAGGAATTAACCGAGATAATCTTATCCTCCTTAAACCCTAAAGCCTCAAAGGTTGTTTTATCTGGAATAAGTTTTCTCTCGCCCAACCTCATAAGATATAATCTTTTACTTTCATCCTTAAGGATTGTTCCATTTGGGTATTTAATCAGAGGAAGGCTTCCTGCTTCAGGGATGTTCTTAAGTTCTTCATTAGAAACAGAAATAGCGGTTTTAAAATCATACCTAAACCTTAATGCCCCTGCATCATCAAGATTCTCTTGACCAGAGATAGCATTTTGCTCATCAGAAAAGCTAGCAAAGTTATTAGAGATGCCTTTATCATATTTTACCTGGGATGTATCCTCTGCCTCAATTGTCGCATTATCTACCTTTATGAAATCAACGCTAAGGCTTCGGTCAGCAATCACATTATCCGATGACCAATAGGTGGTGATAATTTTCTTCTTAAGCCCCCACCAGCTTGATTTTTCCTCTTGTTTGGAATAGCTTTACAAACCCTTTGTTTCCCAAAGACCCATTCTGCCTTGTTTGGGTTGCTCCACTTACACTTACTGGATTTACTTCCATCCTAGCACCTCCTAAATTTTTCCTTAAGTTTTCTTGCCATTTTTCCGATATATGGTATATAATATAGAAAGGGGAAGGAAAAAATAGCCGGCCAAGCTAACCTTCCCTTTTTATTTTATAAATCTGCTCTTATTTATCGGCATTTTTACGAAAAAGATTGAGAAAAATTTAACATATTCCTATAATAGAGGCTGAATAGTTACAAAAACTTTAGCAAAATTTTTATAATTGACATATTTTACAAGACATCTTGATTTAAGCCACTTAAATTTGTATAATTTATCTATGAAATCAAGGATAAGGCTTTTAAAAATAAGGGGTGAAGAAGAAAAGAGGCTTGATGACCTTGTAGCATCTGAGGCTCCTATTACCATTAAGGCAAATGGACAAAGAATAGCCTCCCTTCTTGCTACACCCTCTTATCTTTCTGAGTTAGCCTGCGGATTTTTGGCCTCTTTGGGTTTGATTGAGAATTTTAGCGACATTTCCTCCATCAATGCCTTAGATGGTGAGGTTGATGTAAAAGGAAACATAAGAGAAGGTAAAGAACTTCTCCTTACATCTGGCTGCGGAAAGGGTTTTATTTCCCATCCCGAAAGGATAAAAAGGGTAAATGGAAATTTTTCTATATCCCCTTCTTTAATCCTCAAGCTTATTTCTGAATTCCAATTAAAGTCTTCTGGGTTTAAAGAAACAGGATGTTTGCATTCAGCGGCTATCTCTTTTAAAGATAAAATTCTTGACCTTAAAGAGGATATTGGAAGGCATAATGCTATCGATAAGGTAATCGGTGGTTTATTCTTAAAAAAGGAGAAATTTTCTGATAAGGCAATATTGACATCGGGAAGGATAACCTCTGAGATTGTTATTAAGGCAATGAATGTTGGTATTCCGATGATTATTTCAAGGTCATCTTCCACAGACTTAGCTATTTCCCTTGCAGATAAAGCAGGAATAACTCTGGTTGGGTTTGCAAGGGGTAAGAGGATGAATGTCTATACCCATGAGTCAAGGGTCAGAAGTCAGGGGTCAAGGGTCAGGGGTCAGGGGTCAGAAGACAGAAGCCTTGCTGAGAGGATAAGGGAGCTTTGTAAGAAGAAGAATGCCATAATTCTTTCCCATAACTACCAGCCAGGAGAGGTTCAGGATGTAGCAGATTTTCTCGGTGATTCCTTAGATTTATCAAGAAGGGCAAGGGAGACATCGGCAGAAATTATTGTATTTTGCGGTGTCCATTTTATGGCTGAGATTGCAAAGATTTTATCGCCAGAAAAAACGGTTTTAATGCCAGATATAAATGCAGGTTGTCCATTGGCTGATATGATTAATGTAGAGGAATTAAAAAGGCTTAAAAAAGAGCATCCTGATGCAATTGTTGTCTCCTATGTCAATACATCTGCCTTAATTAAGGCAGAGACAGATTATTGCTGCACATCGGCAAATGGCCTCTCGGTTATAAACTTCCTTCCTAGGAATAGAGAAATAATCTTTACACCTGACAAATGGCTGGGTGATTATATTGCAAGAAAAACAAAAAGAAAGCTTATTCTTTGGAATGGCTTTTGTCCAACCCACCTTAAGATTATTAAAAAGGGGGTATTAAAGGCAAAAGAGGCTCATCCCAATGCAGAGGTAATTGTCCATCCTGAATGTAGTCAGGATGTAGTTTTAATTGCTGATTTTGTCTTGGGGACAGGCGGGATGATAAAGCGTGTCAAGGAAAGCAAAAATAAAGAGTTTATTATAGGGACAGAGACTGGAATAATCCATCGGCTTAAAAAGGAAAACCCAGATAAAATATTTTATCCGGCAACAGAGCTTACCATATGCCCAAATATGAAGCTTACAACATTGGAAAAGGTCTTGTGGTCATTAGAGGATGAGGTTTATAAAATAGAGCTTGATACTGAAATTATGAATAAAGCAAGAAAATCCATTGAAAGGATGCTTGAGATAACCTCTTAACCCGATGAATCCGTAACCCGAGATTAAAGTCTGACTCGGCTATTTCTAATGAATCTGCAAATTGTGTCAATAATTGCCATTTTGTTAGGATATTAAAGATACTAACCTCTACATTGGCATCCTTTGCTAGATTAAAGGGAATCCAGAGGCCATCCTTTGCTGGATTTGGGAAGGATGGGAGAAGCTCTGTTTTTGTGGGGATTATAGGTTTT
>JBFMED010000161.1:0-3278 GCA_040753475.1 bacterium | reverse complement strand
AAGTATTATAATTCCTATAAAGGCCGTTTATGAGATAATAAAGGTATTAAGGGGTATTGAGAAAGATATAAAGGTTTATATTTCTGATAAGGAAATAGGGATAGAGACAGAAAATATATTGTTTATATCAAGGCAATTAGAGGGAAAATTTCCCGATTATAATAAAATCATTCCCAAAGAGCCTTTAAGGGAAATTGAATTAGATAAGGATATATTTCATTCTGTTTTAAGAAGGATATCCCTTATCAGCCAAGAGGGAGATAATTCTTCCAGGTTTATTACAGAAAAAAATAAGCTTTTTATTACAGCAGAAAGTAGTTTAGGTGATGTAAGGGAGGAAATAGAGGTAGATTATAAAGGTGATGAATTTAGTATTTTATTTAATCCAAAATATATCCTTGATGTTTTAAGAAATATTTCTGATAATAAAATCATATTTGCTGTTTCTAATAATATAGATAAAGGGATTATAAAAATTAAAGATAACCCAAATATCCTTTATATCATTATGCCTGTAAGAGAATAAAAAAATTTAAGATTTAAGAATTTTAATTTAATTTTTTTTAAATCCTAAATTTCTAAATCCTAAATGGATGTTATCACCACCCATACAAATGCAGATTTTGATGCCATTGCCTCTATTGTTGCCGCAGCCAAGCTTTATCCATCTGCAAAGAAGGTTTTATCTGGTTCTTGTGAAACTGTAGTAAAAAACTTTCTTTCTCAAAATCCCCAGGGTATTTTAAGGTCAAAGAATGTAAGGATAAAGGATATAAAAAGGCTTATCCTTGTTGATACAAGGGAGAAAAGAAGGATTGGGAAATTTTCACAAATTAAGGATATTCCTATTTATATATATGACCATCACCCAAATCAGCCAGATGATATATCAGGAAACAGGGTAATAACAAAGGAATGTGGAGCAACCATTACCATACTTTTAGAAATTTTAAGAAAAAAAAGGATAGAGATAACAAAAGGGGAGGCATCCTTGTTTTGCCTTGGGATATATGAAGATACAGGATTTTTAACATTTCCAACCACAAGAAAAGAGGACATATCCTCTGTTTTGTGGCTTCTTAAGAAGGGTGCAGACCTTTCTTTTGTTTCATCGCATCTAAACACAGGTCCAAGTAAGGATGAAATTATCCTTCTTTCAAAGCTGCTTGCATCCACAAGGGTTTATAAGATAAACAATATTGATATTGCATTTTCCTTCCTGAAAATAGATAAATATATTGGCGATTTGGCTATCCTTGCCCATAGAATGATGGATATAGAAGGATTTTCTTGTTTGTTTATCCTTGTTAAAAAAGAAGACCATATCCATATCATTGCAAGGTCAAGAATAAAAGATATCGATGTCGGAGCTATTCTTTCTGATTTTGGGGGAGGTGGTCATCCTGAGGCAGGTTCGGCAACCATAAAAGAAAGGCCTATTTTAGAGCTAAAAAGGATGCTTATTTCAAGGATAAGGAGGGATAAAAGAAACCTTTTGTTTTTGATGGAGGCAAAGCTTCCTTCTTTCCTTCGTGATTTTATAGATGAGGCATCTAAATTGGCAGATGAAATGAAGGTTTCATGCTATATTATTGGCGGGTTTGTAAGGGATTTAATTATGAGAAAAGCCTCAAAAAGCCTTGATATTTTGATTGTGGGAGATGGAATATTGTTTGCAAAAAAATTAAGCGAGAGGCTTTCTTTGGATTGTATTTTTCACCCTAAGTTCAAAACAGCACAAATTTTAAAAAACGGAACAAGGATTGATATTGCTACATCTCGCTCTGAGGTTTATAGGCATCCAGGGGCCCTTCCCCTTGTAAAGGAGGCATCCTTAAAAAAAGATTTAAAACGCCGGGATTTTACGATGAATACCTTAGGGATTTTTTTAAACAAAAGGGGAAAGGGAAACCTGATAGATGTTTATGGAGGTTGTGATGACATTAAGGATAAAAGAATAAAAATCCTCCATAAAAAAAGCTTTATTGATGATCCAACAAGGATTTTGAGGGCGGTAAGGTTTGAATCGCGTTTGGGATTTAAGATGGATAGAGAAACAGAAAAGGAGACATTTGATGCGATAAAGAATGGCTATTTATCACATATAAGCAAACCTAGGATAAGAAATGAGCTTTGGCTTATCTTATCTGACGAAAGACCCCAGAAGGCACTTTTAAGGCTTTCTAAACTAGGTGCCTTAAATTTTATTCATCAAGGTTTGAGTGTAAATAAAAATGGATTTTTAAGAGCCAGCGAGGCTTTGCTTCAGACATCAATCCTTGAGGATGAAATAGACATATCCCTTCTTCATCTCCTTGTCCTTGTGGATTCTCTTACAAAAGAGGAGGCAGAAAAATTTCTTTTTAGATTAAGGTTTTCTTCTAAAATAAGAAGGGATGTTTTAAGGATAAAGGAGGACAAAGAAATTCTTTTGTTCTTAAAGAATAAAAGCCTTAAAAATAGCGCAATTTATGAGAGGCTAAACAGGATGCCTCTTGAGGGCTTGGTCTTTATAATGTCAAAGACAAGAAGCATTATTATAAAAAAAAGGGTATTTTTATTCCTTACTCTGCTTAGAAAGACCTCTCCTTATCTTACAGGTGATTACCTAAAAAAGAAGGGAGTTAAGCCTGGTCCTATATATAAAAAGATATTAAGGGAACTCTTTTATCTTAAATTGGATGGGAAGATAAAGACAAAAGATGATGAGGTAAAATTCCTTGACAAATTCTTAAAATCTTGATATATTTATAGAAATAAATTAAATGGCAAAAATAGATGGATTATTAAAAGAGCTTCTTGAAAGAAAGGGTTCTGACCTTCATATAAAGGCAGAAGAGCCGCCAATATTTCGGATAAATGGAAGGCTAACAAAGCCCAATACCCAAAAGCTTACCGCCGATGATACAAAAAATATCCTATATGAGATATTAAACGATGAGAGAAAAAGAATCTTTGAGGAAACAATGGAACTTGATGTTGCCTATACGCCAGAGGGGCTTGAAACAAGATTCAGGATAAACCTTTTCTGGCAGAAGGGTTTTGTGGGTGCTGCTATCAGGGCAATTCCATTAAATATTCCAACCATTGAAGAGCTTGACCTTCCTTTAACATTAAAGGACATAGCCATTAAACACAGGGGAATATTTTTGGTTACAGGTCCAACCGGCTCTGGAAAATCAACCACTTTGGCAGCGATGGTAAATTATATAAACTCAAAAAGGAGGGGGAATATTATTACCATTGAAGATCCTATTGAATTTGTTTATAAGGATAAT
>JBFMED010000160.1:0-5423 GCA_040753475.1 bacterium | reverse complement strand
CAAGAGCCTTTCATCTTTTAATTTTTCTATTGCTTGACACATTCCAACATTACAGGAATTTTTAAGTACATCCCTAAATGATTGGGTTCCATGCTTATGGGGGCAATATATTTTTCTGTTGCCCACCTTATATTCTCCACTACAAAAAAACCTGTCACTTTCTTTTACCAGCCTTTCTTCAAGAAGGATTCCTGCGATAATTGGTTTAAAAAGGGAGCCTGGCTCAAAAACAAAAGAAACTGCCTTATTTTTTAGATTTTCCTTTGGTATTTTTTTCCACCTCTCTTTTTCCCATCTTGAGTAGATATTTGGGTCAAAACTTGGGATTGTGCTTTGTGCCAAAATCTCTCCTGTCTTCGGACATCCAATAATACAAATACCACCTTTTGCAGAATATTCTTCAACTGTTTTTCTAATTTCTTCTTCTGCAATATGTTGAAGCCTTACATCTATTGCAAGATAGACATCCCCTCCCTTTAATTCGTCGGGAAACCTCTCTTGGGTATATAAAATCCTTCCCCTTCCATCTCTCATTATCTTAGGGCTATGAGAGGAGCTTAAAAGATATTTATTAAATGATGCCTCAATCCCGGATAATCCATTTATCCTCCTTGCATCATCCTCAAATTTCACAAATCCTACAAGGTTTCCTCCTATTGTGGCATATGGATAATACCTCTTATGCTCAACAAGGAACTCAATTCCAGAAATTTTTTTTATTTTTTCTCTTATTTTTTCTCCTACCTCTACGGTAAGTCGCCTTTTAAGCCAGAAAGGCTTTTTATTTCTCTTTAAATTCAATGGGTTAATTCCTAAAACCTTTAAAGTCTTGATATAATCTTTTGTGCTTATTTGCTTTGGACGAACAAGGATAGATATAGTTTCTGCACTCATAGCAAGGATATTGCCCTGTCTGTCAAATATTGTTCCCCTTGGAAGGGTATAAATTTTTTGGAATGTATGGATATTATCTGCCTCCTTTTTTAATTCCTTACTTTTTAAAACTTGAATATAAAAAAGCTTTATTAAAAGAAACATTCCAAGAATACCAAGTAGGCACCAGATAATATATACCCTTTTTTTGTAATCGTTATACATTATTTTTTAAGCGAAAGCTCAACCAAGAATTCACCCTTTTTTATTTTTTTAAACTCTCCATCCCTAAATTCATAAGACCTTCCAAATGTGTATGTTGTATCATAAGGAATGGCAAGGGTTCCCTCTTTAACCTCAAAAACAAAAGAATTCACCCCATTCTTTAAAATGCTCTTATCAACAAAGCAAGTATATCGATTTATTAACCCTTGTGTATAAGGAAAATCAATTGCAGAGGATGGGCTTTCATTGATTTTTAATTCAACAATTGTGTTTGGTAATGTTCCGTACTTAAATTTTAACGAGATTTCTTTAAATTTTAAAAGGTCTTCCTCTATTACAATCTCCTTTTTGCATTTTGTTCCTCTATTAAGAACAAGGCAATCTTGACCCCTCCATTCTTCTGATGTATCCTTAATGGTTATTTCCTCACCCCCTTTTATATGAAAACCATCTTGATAAATAATGGGAACAAAATTGGCATAAATATCATTTTTCCAACCCAAAATAATTCCAAGAAGAAGGGGGAAGAATGAAAAAGCCAATTTTTTATATTCAGCCTCCTTTACCTTATCATATATCCATGATATTGCAAATGAGGAAAAAATGACCATAATAGGGACAACCACAAGCCTGTGCCTTCCAGTAACAAAAAAGGCAATAAGGATGATGATGTAAGAAAGAAAGAAAAGATGAAGAAGAAGGGCATTCCTTCTAAAGGATAAGCATATCCCAAGAAATGCTAAAGGTGCAATTATTCCAAATCCAATAAAGAATGGAAGCTTTAATAGGGGAGAATATCCCTTTATTTGGCCATAGTTCATATTGTTTATATCCTCATAGTTATCCCAGAAGAAAAAGAATTTTGTCAATAAAAGGGCGATGAATTTCTTCGGTTTTTCTTTAATAAATCTTAAAACCTCCTCAATATATGCCCTATCCCCTATTTCTTCTAATCTTTTCTCTAAATTATGAGATGGAAGTGGCTGAAGGTATCTTCCATTTGCCTTTTCATTGTTTCCAATCCAGAGGTTTACAGGCCCATTGGTTGAGATTAGGATAAATTTCTTTGAAGCAATATAATTCATTATGGTGGCAGGAGAGATGGTAAGAAAGGTAATTAGGCAAAGAAAAGCAAACTTCTTTAATTCCGCAATCTCTATTCTGTAATCCGCAATTGTTAACATCCATAGCAAAATAAAGGGAAGAAAAAACAATGCAGTAGCCCTTGTCAGTGCAGAAAGCCCTAAAAATAGGCCAGAGAGAATAATATTTTTAAGTTTTCTCTCTTTTTCAAGCCTTAAGATAAAAAATAGTGAAGCGGTATTTAAGAAAACAGAGAAAGATTCAAGGAGAATAACTCCTTCATGAATCAAAAACATATCGTAGATTATAGATAAAAAAAGGGAGATTAAGGCAATACAGTTTCCAAATACAATATTTGCTATAAAATAAATAAAAAGGCAGGTAAAGAGCCCTAAGATCATTTGAATAAGCCTTGCAATATAAAGATTGTGTCCAAAAAAGAAATAGATAAAACTGAGAAAATATGAGTATAGAGGGCAATAATAGTAAGGTGCTGGATGTTTTCCTTTAAGGATATCCTGGGCCTGTGCATCATATGTAACCATATCCGTCCCATAGGGAAGAGAATAGAATATCGGGTCGTTTTTTTCAATACTTTGTAGGTGAATAATTCTAAAAAGAAGCCCGAGGATAATGAAAAAGACAATAAGGAAAAATCCTTTATTTAATGCCTTTTTGGGCTTATTTGAAGGTCTTTTTTTCTTTAACCTCAAAGAAGATAATCCCTCCTATGAAGAAAATAATAAAAATAGGGATTATAAAATATCCAATTCTAAAATTAGAAAGAGCAATAGATGATAGACCTAAGATTATGCCAATAAGATAAAGCAATAAAACAGCCTTTGTGTGGGTTAATCCAAGGGCTACTAATCTATGGGATGTATGGTCTTTACCTCCCTCACTTACCTTAACCCTTCTACAAATCCTTGAGATGGTAACCAGGGTTGTATCAAATATGGGAAGGCCTAAAACAATGATAGGAATAACCCAGCTAAAGGAAACATTAGGAGAAAACCTTAACTTTATACCAATAATGCTTAACATAAAGCCAATAAACATAGACCCAGTATCTCCCATAAAGATTTTTGCCGGTTTAAAATTATACCTTAAAAACCCGAGGCAACTTCCAGCTAGAGCAACTGAGAAAGATGCTATTAAAAATTGGCCTTCACCGCTTGAAAGAAGAAAGAAAAAGAAGGAGGCTATGGCTGCTATTCCAACCGATAGACCATCCATATTGTCTAATAGATTAAAGGCATTTGTCATCCCTACAATCCATAAAAATGTAAAGGGAATGTCAATATTTGGATTACTTGTAAAGGAGATACTTGTTCCAAAGATTATTACAAGCCATGCTGCGGCTATTTGGAAAGAAAGCTTTAAAAATGGAGGAAAACCTTTTATGTCATCAATAAGTCCAATAAGGACAATTAAGAGGGAAGAGATGATTACAGCAACCATCTCTTCTGATGGCCTTGAGAATAAAGAAAAGACAAGGAGAAAGACAATTGCAATTACAAAGCCACCAAGTAAGGGAATAGGTTCTAAATGGATCTTTCTTCCTCCCGGAAGATCAACTATATTAAACTTTAAAGCAATCTTTCTAATTATTGGTGTTCCAATTAAGGCCCCAAAGAGGGAGACAAGGAATATCCAAAGATAGATTAAATTCATAGCCTTACAATATGAGAAGATAAAATTCCAGATGATGCATTTCTTGTATCTATAACAAGGTCTGCCGATGAGACAATATCTTTGTAATTATACATTGAATGGTCTGTTGCAATAACCACACAATCCATCTCTTTAATAAAATCCTCTGATATGGGCTTTGAAGAAAATGGCTTATCCTTTACCACAATAGATGGGATGCAGGGGTCATTATAAAAAAGCTCTACACCTTCTGAAAGTAAAAGCTCCATAATAGAGAGAGATGGTGAATTTCTCCAATCATCTATGTCCTTTTTAAATGCCACACCAAGCACAAGGATTTTTGAGTTTTTCATAGGTTTTCCTTTTTGATTTAATGAGGATGCTATTAAGGAGACAACATACCTTGGCATCATAAGGTTTATCTCGGCAGCTAGCTCAATAAACTTGGTTGAAAAATCATATTCCCTTGCCTTCCAAGATAAATAAAATGGGTCAACTGGGATACAATGACCACCAACCCCAGGCCCTGGAGAGAATTTCATAAATCCAAATGGCTTTGTGGATGCGGCATCAATAACCTCCCAGACATCAATCTCCATCCTTTTACATAAAAGGGTAAGTTCATTTACCAAAGCAATGTTGACAGCCCTGAATGTATTCTCCAAAAGCTTACATAGCTCTGCTGCTCTTGGTGAGGATACAGGATGAACATTAGCGCTTGAGATTATCTGGGAGAACAAAAGGCAAGCAAGCTCAGTGGATTTTTCTGTTAAACCTCCGATAACCTTTGGTGTATTTTTTATTGTCCATAATTTATTCCCAGGGTCAATCCTCTCGGGAGAAAATGCAACAAAGAAGTTAATATCTGCCTTAAAGCCTGTTTGCTCAAGGATTGGAACAACAACCTCCTCGGTTGTCCCAGGGTATGTTGTGCTTTGAAGGATGATGAGTTGTCCATTTTTCAGGTTTTCCTTTATAGAATTTGTTGCACTAATGATATAAGAAATATCAGGTGCCTTTGTCTTGGTAAATGGAGTGGGAACACAGATAAAGATTACATCCTGCAATGAAAGAAGGGAGAAATTATCTGTGGCAGAAAGCCTTTTTTCAGAAACCAAAAAGGCAATATCGCTTGTTTTAACATCAGGAATATATGAAATGCCTTTATTTATCTTCTCAATCTTATCCCCTGAAAGCTCAAATCCCAAGAGAGAAAATCCAGAAAGAGCAAATTCAGTTGCCAAGGGAAGTCCTACATAGCCAAGCCCAATCACGCCAATCTTTGCCTTCTTACTTTTTATTTTATCTTTTAATCCCTCCATCTTTCAATACCTTGTGGAGATGGCGGGAATCGAACCCGCAACCTCTTCCACGCCAAGGAAGCATTCTCCCGTTGAACTACATCCCCAAAAAATTCCAAAAAAACAACATTGACATATTTCATTTCTTAATATTATAATATCTAGCAATGAAAAATAAAAGGAGGAAAAAAAATGAGTGTGCCAAGCAAAGCGTACTGGGTCTTGTTGGTGAAAGTCCAACTTGGGCAAAGGCTAGCCACCAGCCCAATACTTAATTCCACATTCAGG
>JBFMED010000159.1:0-4588 GCA_040753475.1 bacterium | reverse complement strand
CCCATCCCTCTCCCCATTTGCCCCTTCCAAAATGCCACCTTATTGCTCCATATAAATTTTTACGATTCTTCTTAAGATGCGCAGGATTTATTTGCTTGCCTTCTTTTTTTATCCCTCTGATTGCCTTGATAATCTTACTTTTTGACCACTTTTTCTTTGCCATCTTTTTAAATCTTATATTCCCTTTTGCCTATCAGCCTTTTTATATTTGGGATATGTTTAATAAGAATAAAAGCCATAGCTACAAGGGAGAAAACAAAAACAAGCCTTTTGTTAGGAGAGATAAAAAAGACCAGGATTGGCAAAGAGATGGATGAGACAATTGAGCCTATTGAAACAAGCCTAAAGATAGAGAATATAACCAAAAATATTGCTATTGTAATTGCTACCTCAATTGGTGCAAGGGCTAAAAATACACCCGCTGATGTTGCCACACCCTTTCCACCTTTGAACCTTAAAAATATGCTGAAACCCTGTCCCAATATTGCAAAAAGGGAAGAAAGAATAGCAATTTTTTCTCCCAAACCAAGCTTAAATGAGATAAAGGGGAAAAGAAAGCCCTTTAGGATGTCAAAGATTAAGGTAGGAATACCCCATCTTTTTCCTAAAACCCTACAAACATTGGTGAATCCAATATTTCCCGAGCCTTCTTTCCTTATATCCCTTCCCTTGATTTTTCCAAAGATATAACCTAATGGAATTGAGCCAAAAAGATACGCAAGGATAATTATAACAATCCCCATTCAATTTTAATAAATCCTTACCCCAATTTTCTTTTGCATTTTGACTTTTGAATTTTTCTACATATCTTCCGCCATCTTTGAAAGCCTTAGAACAAGAACCTTTGAGAGGTTTGCTGCCACCGAAGGATTCTCCTTTAATAGCTCATTGAATGACTTCTTATTCAAGGTGATTGCCTCAACATCAAATACTGCAACAACAGAGGCTGTTCTTTCTACGCCAACCAATAGGGCTATCTCGCCAAAGAAATCTCCCTCTTTAAGATGGGCAATCCTTTTTTGCTCTCCCTCAATAACAACATCTGCCTCTCCCTTCCTTAAGATATAGAAGTAATCCCCTATTTCACCCTCCCTTACGATGTATTCTCCCTTCTCAAAATTCTTGGTTGAAAGCTTCTCTGCTACGCTTTTGAAATCCTCAACCGAGAGTGAAGAAAAAAGGGGAACCTTCATCAGGGTAAGAACCGTTTGATTATCAAGCTCCATATTTCACCTCCATTTTTGATAAATTATACCCTTTATCCCTATAAAAGTCAAAAAATTTTTACCTAAATTTTAGGAACTATCATCCATTTTTTAATATTTTCTTCTTTATCTGCTGTAATTTGGCGTTTAATTTCCTTTGATTGAATGGATACCATTGTCTTCCCATCACAATATTTTGCAATAATTTTAGAAGAGAGGAGAAGCTCTTCTTCATCAAATTCTCCCCTTCCTAAACCAAGAAGGCCATTTTCTGGCTCAAAAATAATATCAGAATCCAAAGCTAGCCCTTTAAGCCTTATATTTTCCATTTCATTTCTTCCAATTACAAGCTTAAAATATGGAGAAAGTCTGAAATGACGGCCAATCTTTAAAAGCTCAATATTATTTAAACCAAAATTTGGGCTATGTTTCATTAAGTCCTTCATTCTAAAAGCAAAGCCAGGGTCTGTAAGAAGGCATCCACCTGCTGGTGTTGGGTAATCTTTTATCCCAAATTCGCTTGCCAATTTTATCTGGGGCTTTCTACTCCTTCCGGATATGGCAAGCAATTTCTCCCTATTTACCCATCCTTCAATCTCTGGCTTTGTTTTAGCAAGCAATTTTGCTGAAAGTGGTCTTAAAACAATGCCAGAAAGGCCAGATTCTTTTTCTATTAGCCTCATTACATCTTTTTTTTGAGACATTGGCCTTTCTCCCAATACCTCGCCGGTAATGATAAATTTAGCCTTTATTTTTTCCATATAATCCTTTGCTTTTTTAAAGATAAAAATTTTGCAATCAATGCAGGGGTTTATATTCCTTCCATAACCATATTTTGGATTTTTAAGCATCTTGAGGTAATCATCTTCCAATTTAACTATCTTAAGGGAAACCCCAAATCTATCAGCTATTCTTTCTGGATAGCTTCCTTGAAAGAATGGGCTTGTAAAATTTATGCAGGAAACCCCTATGTTTTGATTAAGGATAACCTTTATTGCCAAGGTTGAATCAAGGCCTCCCGATAGGAGGGCAAGGGCTTTCATTTTTTAAAAGAGAGATAATTTATTGCAGATTCTGTTGCCTTTCTTCCCTTTGGTGTTCTCTCTATAAATCCTATCTTTAATAAATATGGTTCATATACCTCGCTTATGGTTCTTTCATCCTCCTCTAAAGAGGCAGACAGGGTTTTTATTCCAATAGCCCTTCCTTGGAATTTATTTATCAAAATATCAAGAATCCTCCTATCCATAGAATCAAGCCCAAATCTATCAACCTCAAGCCTCATTAGCCCTTCGCTTGCAATATCTTCTGTTATCTTTCCTTTCCCCTTCACCTGTGCATAATCCCTTATTCTTCTTAAAAGCCTATTTGCAATCCTTGGTGTTCCCCTTGACCTCTTTGCTATTATGTAAGCTGCATCTTCTTCTGTTTCTATATTCAAAATCTTGGAAGAGCGAAGGATAATGGAAAAAAGCTCATCTTCTGAATAGAAAGAAACATTTTGGGTTATCCCAAACCTATTCCTTAATGACGATGCAAGCAATCCCTGCCTTGTTGTAGCTCCAATCAGGGTAAATCTTGGAAGGGAAAGCTTTATACTCCTTGCAGATGCACCCTTTCCAAGCAAAATATCAATCCTAAAATCCTCCATAGCAGAGTATAAAAGCTCAGAAACAGCCTTGTTTATCCTGTGTATTTCATCAATAAATAGGCAATCAAATTCCTTTAGGGCTGTAAGAATAGAGGCTAAATCTCCGGGACGCTCCAATATGGGCCCTGATGTGGAAAGAATGTTGCTTCCCATCTCTCTGTTTATAATCCCTGCAAGGGTTGTCTTTCCCAAGCCAGGTGGACCTGAAAAAAGGATATGGTCTAGTTGCTCATTCCTTTTCTTTGCTGCCTCAATAAATATCTTGAGGTTCTCAACAAGCTTGTTTTGACCTATAAACTCAGAAAAATCCTTTGGTCTTAAGGAATTCTCGCTCTCCTTTTCCTCTATAAAAGCCTCTGGTGATGTTATTTCTTTCATAATCTGCTATTTTATCGGCAAGTATATCTTAAAGCAAGAACCTTTGCCAAGCGAGGATTCCACCTCAATCTTTCCCGAATGCTTTTCGATTATCTCCTTTACAATAGAAAGATCAAGACCCAATCCTTTTATCTTTGTTGTAAAGAAGCTATCAAATATTTTATCCTTTATTTCAGGGGCAATTCCAGGGCCTGTATCAGAAATGTCTATCCTTAAGAAATCGCCCTCTTTTTCTACCTTTATTTCCAATACCCCTTTCCCATCCATAGACTGGATGGCATTCTGGATGATATTGGTAAATACCTCAGAAAGCCTCTTATGGTCAGCAGGGATTGGCTCATCGTATGCTATATCTATCTTTCTCTCTATATCAAAAAGCTTATCTTCAAGGAGAAAGAGGGAATCTTCAATTATCTTTGCAATACTTATATTCTCCTTCTTTATCTTTATCTCCTTTGCAAAGCTGGATACACCTTCAATAAGCTTTTCCATAATAAAACCCGCCTTTTCTACTTTATTTAATAGCTCAAGCACCTTATCATCCCTTGCAGACTTTTTTGCAAGCATGGTTGAAAGCAAAACAATACTTAGCGGATTCCTTAAGTCATGGGCTATTTTCTCTGTAATCTTTCCTACCGCAGCCATCCTTTCTGAATGAATAAGCTCTTCCTTTGTCTTTTTAAGGGATGAATTGAGGTCTTCTGTAAGGGTAATTTTATTAAAAGCAATTGCCAAATAATTTAGAACAGTAGCAAAAAGCTTTATGTCTTCCCTTAAAAATGGGGATTCCCTGGCTATAGATAAAAGCCCAAATTCATAATCATCAATAATTATAGGAAGATTTATGGAAGATGAAAGAAGGGATTTGAGGCTTTTCTTTGAAGGTTTTACATCAAACCTTGCTATCTCTAAGGAAAATATTGAAAGATTGAAAGAAGAAGGGACAAACAAGGAAAGCTTGCGAGAAAGAAATTCTATAAGCCCTCTCCCTTTTATCTTTCTTGGACTTGCTAGATATATCTTTTTTTGTGGAATAATGGTAATTGCTATTATTTCAGGGTTTAATAATTTTGATAAAGCATCCTGGGTATAATTTATAACTGAAGAAATATAGGAAGATGCCATTATATTCCTTGAGAATGAAAGGAGGGTTTTAAAAGCATTTGTCTTTTTCTTTAAGTTTCATTTATGCTACAAAACCTCTGGAATTTTTTGGGTTTTTTCCCTTCTTTGGTCTATAAACTTAAGGATTGGCTTTGTTTTTCTTATCTCTCTGTATGGTGTAAGGCTTCCCCATTCAACAATCTTTATTTTACAAGGAATTCCAAAGAGATTAAAAAGCTCCTCCTCCAAT
>JBFMED010000158.1:0-7767 GCA_040753475.1 bacterium | reverse complement strand
GGTTGACATCGGAGGGCTTTACAAGATACCAAAGAAGGGCTTGCAGATAGGATGTGCGATTAAAAATTTAGGCTCAAAGATGACATATGATGAAGAGGGCTTTGGCCTTCCCCTTTCATTAAAAACAGGTATATCCTATAGCCTTCCTTCCCTTCTTATTCTTTCTGATTTAACCATACCAAATGACAATGACCCCTATCTTGGTCTTGGTGCTGAATATACCCTAAGGGAGATATTTTTTATAAGGGCTGGCTATAAGACAGGGCCTGAAGACGAAGGAAAGGGTTTTACCATAGGTTTAGGAACAGAATATTCTTCCTATAACTTTGACTATGCATATCAACCCTTTGGAAAGCTTGGTGATAGCCATAGGGTTTCTGTTAAGGCAAAATTTTAATGAAAAAAAAGATTCTTGTCGCAGAGGATGAAGATGACATAAGGCTATTTTTAAAGCTTATCCTTGAATTGGCTGATTTTGAGGTAATTCTGGCAAGCGATGGAGAATCTTGTATTAGAAAATTTGAAGAGGAAAAACCAGAGCTAGTAATCTGCGATGTAAAGATGCCAAAATTAAGTGGTTTAGGGGTTTATGAAAGGCTAAAGGATAAGACAAAGTTTGTCATTGTCTCTGGAATAGTAAATGAAAATGAGGTTCCAAAGGAGCTTGTTAGCGCAAAAAGATTCTTTTTAAAGCCATTTGATCCAAAGGGATTTGCAAATAGAATAGAGGAGGTTCTTAAAAATGGTTGAGGTATCTGTTTCTGGTGTAGCATTGGATAGTATAACCAATATGCCCATTATCATCCTAAGAGATGTAGATGAAAGGGAGCTTCCTATATGGGTTGGGCTATTTGAGGCACAATCAATCCTCCTTGCCTTAGAGGGAATAATAACACCAAGGCCAATGACCCATGACCTCCTTAAGGATGTCCTTGTCACCCTTGGTGGAAGGCTTAAATCTGTAATAATCACCCATATTTCGGATAATACATATCATGCAAAGCTTGTTGTCTCCCAGAATGGAGGTTTTGTAGAGATTGATTCAAGACCATCAGATGGAATAGCCCTAGCCATAAGGACAAATTCTCCTATATTTGTAGATAGCTCTATAAAATTTATAGACTCGGATGAACAAACACCTATTAGTGATGAGGAGGTTTTAAGGTTTAAAGAAGAGCTTAAAAACCTAAATCCCTCTGATTTTTTATGAGGCTTTCTGAGATAGGCGAATTTTGCCTTATTTCTAACCTTAAAAAAACCCTTCCTATAGGCGAGGATGCTTATATTATTCTCCAGGAAGACAAAAGCCTACTTTTTTGTTGCGATACATCAGTTGAGGGGAGACATTTTTTACCAAGCCTCTCATCATTTTACGAGATAGGTTATCGCTCTTGTGCATCTTGTATTTCAGATATTGCAGCAATGGGAGGGAATCCTTTGTATTGCTTAATAGCCTTAGGGGTTCCAGGAGATTATGAGCTTTCTGTAATTGAAAAGCTTTATTCTGGAATAAAAGATATATCAGCAGGGTTTGATATGAAGATAGTGGGGGGGGATACAATAGAGCTTGAAAAGCTTATTATTACCGTAAGCATTCTTGGAGAGGCAAAGAAACCCATTACAAGATATGGCTCTAAACCAGGTGATGTAATAGGTGTAACAGGAAGGCTTGGTGGTGCAAAAAAGGGGCTAGATGTATTAAAGGAGGGGTTGCAAGGGTTTGAGAATCTAAAGAAGCGATATCTTCTGCCTATGCCAAGGATAAAAGAGGGTTTGGTTCTTTCAAATTTTGCAACATCAATGATTGATATATCTGATGGGCTTATAATGGATTTACACCATTTTTCTACATCAAGCAATAATGGGATGTCTATTAAAAAGAGGCTCATTCCCATTGAGGAGGGAGCAAGCTTTGAAGATGCTTTTTATAGCGATGATTATGAGCTTTTGTTCACCTTTCCCTCCAAAATACCCCTTCCTGAATTTGCCACCATAATTGGCGAGGTTATAGATGAAAAAGGGGTATTCCTTGATGGAGAAAGGATTGAAATAAAGGGCTATGAGCATTTTAGATAAATTTGAGGTAATCACACATTCTCCTTCTGAAACAAAAAATTTGGGAGAAAGGCTCTCTCTTCTTCTTACAAAAGGGGATGTCCTTTCCTTAATTGGTGAGCTTGGCTCTGGAAAGACAACATTTATTCAGGGAATAGCAAGTGGGCTTTCTATAAGCGAGCCGGTTAATTCACCAAGCTTTTCTTTGCTAAACATTTATAAAGGGAAAATACCTCTTTACCATTTTGACCTCTATAGGATAAAAGAAGATGAGGATATTGGCTTTGATGATTTTCTGGTTTTAGGTGGTGTATGTGTAATTGAATGGGGAGAAAAGGCAGTTTCTTTTCTTCCCGAGCAATACCTTAAAATAAGCCTAAGTCACATAGATGAAAATAGCCGCAGATTTCTTTTCATCCCCAAGGGCAAACACTTTATTGAGCTTGTGAATAAATTAGACAAATAGTATAATAAGTATCTTTCATAAATGTTCAGAAATAATAAGAAATTTAAGATTTATGATTTATTTAACATTTTTGGATTTATGATTAAAATCTTACATCTTAAATCTTAAATTCTTTTGGGGTGTCGACAAGCGGTAAGTCAGCAGACTTTGGATCTGCCATCCCAGGTTCGAATCCTGGCACCCCAGCAAAATAGTGTTGAGTGTAGAGTGTATAGCAAAATTATGAAAGTAGCTGTGGTTGGAGCAACGGGCGCGGTTGGGATGGAAATGGTAAAGGTTTTAGAGAAAAGGGCGTTTCCATTAGATTCTCTTGTTTTATTGGCATCAGAAAGGTCTGCTGGGAAAACAATAGAATTCAAAAAAGATAAAATTGAGGTTAGAAAATTAGAAAGGGATTCCTTTGAAGGAATAGATATTGCCCTTTTTTCTGCAGGCTCTAAAATTTCCAAAGAATTTGCAAAAGATGCTGTCTCCTCTGGCTGCATTGTGATTGATAATTCATCGGCATTTAGGATGGAAAAAGATGTTCCTTTGGTTATTTCTGAGATAAACCCAGAGGATGTAGCCTGGCATAAAGGAATTATTGCTAACCCAAATTGCACAGCCATTATTATGGCGATGGCTCTATGGCCCATACATAAGGAATTTAAAATAAAAAGGGTAGTTGCTGCCTCATATCAGGCTGCCTCAGGCGCAGGCTATTCTGCAATGTTAGAGCTTAAGGAGGAGACAATGGCAATCCTTACCAATAAGCCTTATGAGAGAAGGGTTTTTCCCTTCCAATATGCATTCAATCTATTTCCACACAATAGCCCAATGGAAGATAATGGCTATTGTGAGGAGGAAAATAAGGTAATAAACGAAACAAGAAAAATCTTTCACGAACCCAATTTTAATTTAACCATAACCTGTGTTAGGGTTCCCATTTTAAGGGCACATTCTTTAGCAATAAACATTGAGCTTGAGAAAGGGGTAAATGTTGATGATGTTTATAAAATTCTTGAAAATGCAAAAGGCGTTTCTCTCCTGGAGGATAGGGAAAAAAATAGATGGCCAATGCCAGTAGATGCATCAGAGAAATTTCCTGTATTTGCAGGAAGAATAAGGAAAGACAGGACAATTAAAAATGGAATATGGCTCTGGGTTGTAGGAGACCAACTCCTTAAGGGTGCAGCCTTAAATGCTGTCCAGATAGCAGAGATTTTGTAATAATTTTATTTTTCCTTGAACGATAGGCGACGCCCCGTAGGGTTGTTTTTGCATTTTGAATTTTTTTACCACTCTTCCTCAAATCCCTCCTTTTCTAACAGTCTTTCTTCTTCTTTCTCTTTTTCATTTTGTCTTTCTGGCTCTGTTCCTGCGATGAATACCTCAGGGAATCCAGGGGCTTCGGGAGAAAGAACCCTGCCCGATTTTCGGTCAATATTTAAAAAAACAATGCCATCGGGGATTTGAAATGTCTCCTTTGGAACCTCCTTTAATGCCTCTTTCATAAATTCAAGAAATATGGGAGCCGCTGCTACAGCACCTGTCATATTCTTTCCCATAGATTTTCTTCCCCTGTCATATCCAACCCAGACAGCACATAAAAGGTTTGGTGTATATCCAATGAACCAGGCATCAACGCATTCATCGGTTGTCCCTGTCTTTCCTGCAATGTCACAGTCAAATTGTCCGCCAAGAAAAGGCTGTGCTGTTCCTCTCTCTATAACACCTTTAAGAGCTGATGTAATGATATATGCTGTCTCTTTCGAAAGGACACATTCATAGAAGGGGGCGGTTTTCTTTAGGAAATTTCCATTTCTATCCTTAACCTCACTTATTCCATATGGCTTAATCCTTAATCCACCATTGGCAAACACAGAGAATGCAACTGCCATATCCATCATAGAGGTATCAAATGCACCGAGTGCAAGGGAAAGGTATGGATGAAGCTCTGAGGTTATTCCAAGCCTTGTGGCATAGATAACCGCCCTTGATGGACCTACCTTATCAAGGATTTTAATTGTAGGAATATTTATTGAATCCTCAAGGGCTTTTCTAACGGTTACCCTTCCATACCACCTTCCCTCATAATTCTGTGGTATCCAGGTTTCTCCCTCCTCACCCATCCCTGGATATGATATGGGTTCATCAAGAATTGTATCAGCCAATGTCCAGCCTGAATCAATAGCTGCTGCATAGATTATGGGTTTAAATGCAGAGCCAGGCTGTCTTATTGTCTGGTATGTCCTATTTAATTGATTACGAACAGAAAAGCCAGAACCACCAACCATTGCCCTTATCTTTCCCGTGGTTGGCTCAATTGCAAGCAATGCTCCCTCTATTTTATCTTTTCTTCCCATATTTAGCCTGTTTAGCCCCTTAGATAAAGCCAATTCCGCCTCTCTTTGCATCTTAAGGTTCAGGGTTGTTGAAACAGAAAGGCCTCCTTGATATAAAAGATTATAGCCATATTCTTGTTCTAGCTGCTTCCTTAAATATTCAATAAAGTATGGTGCCTTGTTTATGGTTGTTCCAATGACAAACCTTTTCTTGGTTTTAACAATATCCTCTATTCTTTTCTTTAAGAGCATTATTTCTTTATCCCTTTTTTCCTTTGTAATGTATCTATCATCTGCCATCCTTTCAAGTGTTCTTATTCCCCGGGTAATTGAAAGACTAGGGTTTGTAAATGGTGAATATGTATTGGGTGAGGCAACCATTCCAGCAAGGATTGATGCTTCAGAAAGGGAAAGGCTATTTGCCTCCTTGTTGAAATAGAACCTTGAGGCTGCCTCTATGCCATATACACCCTTTCCAAAGTATATCTTGTTAAGATACCTTTCCAGAATCTCATCCTTTGTATAATGCCTCTCAATCTTTAAGGCAAGCAAAATTTCCTGTATCTTTCTCTTTATTGTCCTTTCCTGTGTTAAAAAAAGGTTTTTTGCAAGCTGTTGGGTAATTGATGAACCACCCTCCTTTATCCTTCTGGATGTAAAATTTACGCAGGTTGCCCTTATAATGCCCTTTACATTTATTCCAGGATGCTTATAGAATGAGGCATCTTCAGATGAGATAAAGGCATATTTTACATAGCTTGGAAGCTTGTCAATCTTTATAAGCCACCTTTTTTCCTTTGCGAATTCACCAATTAGCTCGTTGTCTTCTGAGTATATCCTTGTAGGAAGGCTCCAGTATTCCTGTCCTTGATACTCAAGGGGAGCAAGGCTTGGAAGGTATGAGATGTATGAAGCAAAAACACCGGCGAATATTCCGATAAGGGCAGAGGAAATAAGCAGGATAAGGATTCTCATCCCAACAATTGAAAAATAAAAATGGTAATAAGTATGCCAATAATTGCTCCAAATGCAATCTCCAAAAATGTATGGATACCTATCCTTATCCTTTCAAAGGCAATTACAAGGCATAAGATAAGAACAAGGGTGGATGTAAGGAGGCTTTTTTCCACAAAGGATATAGCTGTCCATATGGCAAATGCAACAGCTGTATGGCCTGATGCTATTCCACCATATAGATATGTTCCCTTTTTAAAATATGCCTTTAAAGCAATGACAGCGATGATTGTAAGAAGTAAGGCAGAAAATGTAAGGTGGGATGAGCTGTGTTCTACTTTCTTTACAGCAATTTGGATTATATCCCTTGGAATATGGTTATAAATGACGGTATATCCAACGATTGTGGCATTTATTGCCGCAATAAGCACAGCCCCAGCTCCAATGTCCTTTGCTATCTTTGCAAGCTCTGATTGGGTATTTGTCATCATATTCACAATGGTTTCAATGGATGTATTAAGCATTTCAGAGATTAAAACAATAGCAATAGCAAAGGCAACAGCAAGAAGCTCAATTCTATCAAGTTTTAAGAGAAAGCTTAAAATAACAACAATAACGGCAGCAACAATATGAAATTGCATATTCCTCTGGGTCTTAAGCCCATGGATAACGCCTGATATGGCGTAATTAAATCCTTCAATAAATAGCTTCATAATAAATTTAAGATTTATGATTTAAGATTTATGATTTATTTAACATTTTTGGATTTATGATTTAAAAAAACAATCATCTAATAAAATCTAAAATCATAAATCTAAAATCTTAAATCATTTTATGGAGATTTAATGCGTTAACTATAAATTATACCATTCCTTGCCATTTTGTGTAAATACTTTGTAAAATGTGTTTATGGATGTAATGAAGTTATTGGAAGAAAAGAAAGCAATTCTTGATGGTCATTTTCTTCTCTCATCAGGCCTTCATTCAAAAAAATATATTCAGATGGCAAAGGTATTTCAATATCCTGATGCCGCTTCTTTTCTTGGCAAAGAGCTAGGAGGAGCTTTTAAGGATAGAAAAATAGACATTGTCCTTTCTCCTGCTTTGGGTGGAATTACAATTGGCTATGAGGTAGCAAGGTGCTTTAAGAAAAGGGCAATATTCTCTGAAAGAAGGGATGGAAAGATGGGGCTTTTCAGGGGGTTTGAGATAAAAGGGGGAGAAAATGTATTGATTGTAGAGGATGTCTTTACAACAGGAAAGACCATTAAGGAGCTAATAGAATTGGTAAGTAATTGTAAGGCAAATATTGCTGGAATTGGAGTTGTAATAGATAGAAGCGAAACAAAAGACTTTGATGTTAAATCCCTAATCAAGCTTAATATAGAAACATATCCCCCTGCCTCTTGCCCATTGTGTAAGGAAGGTATTCCCTTTATCAAGCCAGGGTCAAGATAATGGTATGTGTTTAGCTAGGTGAGAATAAAATGGGAAATGGGCACTTAAGGCACAGAGGCACAGAGTTTATTTGTTACTTGCTTTCTTTGTGCCTTTGTCCCTTTGTGCCTGTTTACGTCCCTTTGTGCCTAGCTATAGGGTAGCTAAACACGTATAAAAAATCTAATCGCTCCTTATAACCGAGAGATCAGCCAGGATGAAAAAGAGATCTTTTAGGAGGAAAAGGAGAGAAAGCCTGTTTTCCCTTATGTTTTTTTCAGGAACCATAACCATTACCTTGTCAAAGAATTTGTCTATGCTTGGTCTTAAACCCGCAAGCGTTCTAAATCCTTCCCGATAATCCCTTTTTGAAATTACACCTTTAAGCTTTTTTTCTGCCTCAATTAGAGAAAGATAAAGCCCTTTCTCAGCGTCATCTAAAAGGAGGTTGGAATCAAATTCTTTTCTTTCTGCAGACTTTAAGATATTTACAACCCTCTTAAAACAGATAGAAAGGTCAATGAAATATGG
>JBFMED010000157.1:0-4565 GCA_040753475.1 bacterium | reverse complement strand
GAAATATTGAAAGGTGTATCTGGAATAGGATTTTCTTATCTTGATAAATCAGATGTTGTTCGACATCCATTGGTAAGCAAAATAATAAAGGCATATGAGGAAAAGTCAAAAGTCAAAAGTCAAAAGTCAAAATTGAGGTAAGAATTTATGAAATTTTGAATTTTGAATGTTGAATTTTGAATTATCGGTTTAAAATTTATTAAAAAAGGAGGTTTAACGGGATGAAAAAAAAGGGAGAAAGCTTGGTTGAATACGGGCTGGTAGTTGGGTTGATTGCCGTTATTATAATTGCTGTTGTTTTAGCTCTAGGTCCCCAAATTAAGGTTCTGCTTAAGGGACCAGAGGTAAAGGTAGAGGAACCAGGAACAGCAACAACACAACTACAAGGAACACCAACTGCTACCGGAACAATAACAGAAACAGGAACAAAAACCCAGTAAAAGGGAAGAGGGATTAGAGGAGGGAAGAGGGATTAATGGATAAAAGAAAAGAAAGGGTCGCACAAGCTATAAGGGAGAAGATAGGTGAATTTATCATAAGAGAGATAAATAGTAATGACCTCCTTTCGGTTACAAGGGTTGAGCTGACAGGCGACCTGAGGGAGGCAAGGGTTTATATAAGTAGTTTAATAAATGAAAAGGAGTGCCTGGAGGGTTTAAAAAAGGCAAAGCCTTCTGTTAGGGCATATCTGGCAAAAGAGATTAACCTTCGCTATACACCAGATTTGTCCTTTTTTATAGAAGAAGATGAATGAAATAGAACAGAAGAACAGAAGAGCAGAAGAGCAGAAGAAATTAGAGGAGGTTATAAAAATAATAAATGAGAGGGATAATTTTATTATAACATCCCATATCCGTCCAGATGGAGACTCCCTTGGAAGCCAGATATCCCTTTTTCTTATCCTTAAAGGTTTGGGAAAAAGGGTTATAATTATAAATGAGGATAATCCACCGGCTCATTTCTCCTTCCTCCCCCATCTTTCGGAAATATTACAACCAGATGATAATAGAAAAGATGTAGCCTTAATTCTTGATGTAAATGAGATAGAAAGGCTAGGGATTAGGACAAAAAAAATAATTGAAAGAATCCCCTTAAAGATAAATATTGACCATCACCTTGGAGGTGCAATAGGAAATATAAGCTGGATGGACGAAAATGCCTCATCTGTCTGTGAGATGATCTATAGGCTTATAAAAGCATTCAGCATTCAGCATTCAGGATTCAGGATGAATAAAGACATAGCCCTTCTTTTGTATGTCGGAATAGCGACAGATACAGGGTTTTTTAGCTTCAGAAACACAACGCCTAGTGCTTTAAGAATATGTGCAAGTCTCCTTGAATATGGAATAGAGCCTTCAAAAATAAAAGAGGAGCTTTATAGCACAAAGACTTTAAACGAATTAAGGCTCTTTGGAAAGGCATTATCTAATCTTAAAATGAATGGTTCTATTGTTTCAGCAAGGATTACAGAGGAGATGATCGAGGAGGCTAATAGAGAGCCAGAAACAGGCACATTGCTTGATCTGATGAGAGGGATAAAGGATAGCAGAGTCATTCTTTTATTCAGGGAGCTTTCTCCTTCAAGGACAAAGGTTTCCTTAAGGTCAAAAGAAGGTTTTGATGTAAGGAGTATAGCAGCTCTATTTGGTGGCGGTGGTCACCTCTGTGCCGCTGGTTGTATTCTTCCCCTTCCCATAGAGGAGGCAGAAGAAAAGATAATGTCATGCCTCAAGGCTTCTTATATGTTTGCTTAATGACTATTTTATTTAAGTGTCAACAAAATAATAAAATAGAACCGTCCCCTTTTTTCTTTTTTTACCTTCCTTCTAACATTTTTCTTGCCATTGTTGCCTTTTCATACCCTGGGTATAAAAGAATAAGCCTTTTTAAGTATGGTTTTCCCTCTTCAAACCTTTTCTTTTCAAACAAAATATAGCCAACATAGTAAAGCGAAAGACCTTCATCGGGAATAAATTCCAGAGCCTTTTTAAACCAGAAAAGGCTATCATCATACCTTTTTTGGCTAAATCTAATCTGGCCAATGTTTGTATAGGCATCCCTTAAGAATGGCTCAAATTTAACGGCATTTTTATATGCATATACAGCTTCATCCCTTCGATCAATCCCTAATGCTACACCATCCAGATAATATGCACCACCCAGGAAATTCCAGGCAATGCTATCCTCAGGAAAGAATTTAACGGATTTTAGAGCAAGAATAACCGCCTCCTTTGTATATTCAGGATTGGGATTTTCCCTTGCCAATGTAAGGTATGTATTTAGAAGCCCATCACAATAATCCTTATAGTATGGATTAAGCTTTATTGCCCTTTTGTAAATAGGGATAGCCTCAATAAGCCTTTTTGAGCTATCATAAGCCTTTGCATGCTTGAATATGCAATCTGCCCTATACATATTTACAACAAAGTAAAGCCCAAGAAGGGCAATTAGGGATGTAATTCCAAAAATTGGCCATTTCATAAAAGAAAGAGAAATCTTCAAATTTTCTTTTTTTTCATTAAGGAAAGATATAAGAAGACCCATAATAACCCACCAGGTAGCGTTTATGGGAGGGATTCCAAATGAAAATAGATTATTTGCATGATGTGCCATCCAAGATCCTCCTAATCCTGCAAGGAGAATCCTTTTTTCATTAGATAATTTAGAGCGAATAATCGCAAAAAGGAGGGAAAGGTGAAAAAGAAGATATGAAAAAAGGCCAAGAAACCCTGTGGTTGATGTTATCTGCAAAAGGTCATTATGGGCATTCTGGTTTCTTGAATACTGGCCTTCTACCTCAACATGCTTTAGTGTCCTATACCTTGGATATACACTCATCATTGTGTCAAGGCCACATCCTAGGATTGGATAATCCTTGATTATCTTTAAGCAGGCTTTCCAGATGTGAAGCCTTATTCCTATGGTTGTAATCCCTTCCCTTCCAAAAAGCTGGTCTGTCTTTTTCATTACACCAAACTCCCTCATACTCCTTATAAAAATCCCCCTTCCGGTAAAGCCATAGAAGAAAAACAAAGGGATAAATATCAAGCACAGAGCAAAAACAGCCTTTTTATATTCCCTTATCCCTTTTAATCCAAGTATGAGAAAGAAAAATAGGCTTCCTCCAAGCAATCCAACAAAGGTTGACCTTTGTCTTATTTGAAAGAAGGAGATAAAAAGAAAAATGACGATAATGAAAGATATGGCAATTGAAAGGTATTTCACAGATGAAGGATTTTTCCTTTTTTTTGCCTCCTTCTTTGAAGGAGGAAAGGGTCTGAAACTTAAAAGAAAAAGAGAAAGAACAGGAAAGAAAACAAGCGTTCCATAATGGCCAATCCATCCAATATTTCCAAATGTTGAGTATACAGAGGCTCCTTTTTCCCATTGGATAAAATCCCATCCTTTAAGCTGTAGGTCATAATAAATTCCAGAAAGCATCCCTCCCATAATAATGATTTTTATAAAACCAATTGTTGTATCAACGCAGGGAAGAAAAAAGAAAAAGCAAGAGAAATAAGCAATAAAGCAGAAAAATCCAACCGGGCTTTCCAATATTTGTAATCCTATTGTTTGTTGGGGTGGAAAGAAAAGAAGGAGAGCTATACTTAAAGCAATGGATGTGTATAGCCTAATTTGCCAATTCTTTGTCCATATACCCTTTTCTCTATCTATAAAATTGGCTACTATAAACAAAAGAAGGGTATAGCAAAAAAGGGTTATTAGCCCTTCTTGTGATTTGTATTCGCCGAATATGCTTTGGAGCTTTGAGGTTGAGGCAAGGGAGGCGGCAATATTTATAATGATAAAGATAAAGAGAAAAAGGTTAATTAGCGTTTTTTTAAAGGGTATTTCTTTATAAAAAATAGCCCTTAAACATAAGAGATAAAGGATAACAATTGAAAAAAGATAAAGGATTAGCGTCTTTGAAAGCCCGAAATTGTCAGAGAGCCTTAAGTCAAAATATAATGGCATAAGGAGGACAATAAGTCCGAGAAAGAGCTTTATAAGAGAGTCTATGATAAGCATAGAAAATTCTTCACCGGATGCGTTCGCTTAAGCTTCAAATCCCACCTTCTTTATTCCTGTTTTTATCTTTAATTCGGAGAGGGTGGGATTTGAACCCACGGACGAGTTTCCCCATCACACGCTTTCCAGGCGTGCCTGTTCGACCACTCCAGCACCTCTCCCTTTAGTAATTTAGGATTTAAGATTTAGGATTTAAGATTTAAACAATTAAGCCAAAATTCCTAAATCCTAATTCCTAAATCCAATTATCCTCCAATAGCTGACATCTGACGGGTTTTATCCTTAAATTTCCATGCAGGGGGCTTATTCTTTACAGCAAGCTCTATAAGGGGACTAATATCCTTTCCTTCCCTAAGGGGTGTTTTAATATCAACCTCATAATCATCACCAAGACAGGGCCTTATGTTTCCATCAGGTGTAAGCCTTATCCTATTACAGGATGAGCAAAATGGCTTGCTCATCGCTTGTATTACTCCGATCATTGCTCCATCTATTCTGTGATACCTTGCTGGTCCATTCCCATTTTTTTCCTTAAT
>JBFMED010000156.1:0-3568 GCA_040753475.1 bacterium | reverse complement strand
CTACCCCCTGCGAGAGGCGGGACTTGAACCCGCATAGATTTCTCTACTGGATCCTAAGTCCAGCGCGTCTGCCAATTCCGCCACCCTCGCTTTCTTTTATTATAATTAAAAACATCTTGCATTGCAAGCACAAAATTTAAGGTTTTAATAAGTTCTTGGCAGATGACAAAATTTGTTTGTATAATATTTAAATGAATAAAGTATTGGAAAAGGCCTTAAATTATTCAAAAGCAGATGAAACAGAGGTTGTCTTTGTTTCAAATAGCTCTGCCTTGACAAGGTTTGCAAATTCTTCTATCCACCAGAATGTTTATGAAGAAGACAAATACCTTAAGATACGGGTGATTAAGGATAAAAAAATAGGCTCTGTTTCAACAAATATTTTAACCGATAAATCCATAAAAAATGCACTTAATCGGGCAATTGAGCTTTCCAAATTTGCTAAAGAGGATAAAAATTTAGCCCTTCCAAAGCCTACCTTGATAAAAGAGATACCCACATTTTATAAAGATACAGCCAATTGTTCTTGCGAAAGAAGGGCTAATATTGTAAAAGAAATAATAGAAATGGGAAAAAACAAAGGCTGTATCTCATCTGGTGCATTACAAACAGGCAATGTTTCTATTTCTATTTCTAACTCATCTGGCGTTGATGTTTCAGCTCAACTTACCTCTGCATCCCTTGTTATTGTTATGGAAAAAGATGGCTCATCTGGTTATTCCTCAAGCATATCAAGGGATATAAACAAGATAAATCCACAAGAATTAGGAGATTCTGCGATTGAAAAAGCAATATCTTCCATAAATCCAAAAGAAATTGAGCCTGGTGAATATAAGGTTATCCTTGAGCCTTCTGCTGTGGCTGATATGCTTTTGTTTCTAGGTTATCTTGGATTTGGTGCATTATCTTTTCAAGAAAAAAGGAGCTTTATGGTCGGAAATATTGGAAAAAAGATAATGGGTGAGAATATTACAATATGGGATGATGGGCTAGATCCTAATGGAACAGGTATGCCATTTGATTTTGAGGGAGTCTCCAAAGAAAAGGTTATATTTATTGAAAATGGGATTGCAAAGAATATCTGCTACGACCAATATACAGCCAATAGAGAAAAAACCTCATCTACTGGCCATTCCCTGCCACAGCCAAATACAACTGGGCCTACACCAACCAATCTCTTTATGAAGGAGGGAAATTCAAGCAAAGAGGAGATGATAAAAAACACAAAGAAAGGCATTTTTATAACAAGGTTTCACTATACAAATGTTATAGAGCCTATGAGGGCTGTTATAACAGGAATGACAAGGGATGGGACATTCTTTATTGAAAATGGAAAGGTCTCCTATCCTGTAAAAAATATGAGATTCACCCAATCTATTCTTGATGCATTATTAAATGTATCCCTTATTTCAAAAGAAAGACATCTTTCATCAGAGGGAATGGTTATGGAATTTTTCTCCTCTTGCTATGTCCCTACGGTTAAGATAGACAAATTCAATTTCACAGGAAAAACAGAGTTTTAAAAGATTGCGAATTGCGGAATAGGAAGTATGGCGAAGCAATTGCGAATTTTTCTCTTCTTCTCTCTGACAGTCTGCCTTCTTCTTTCTAGTTGCACCATATTTAAATGGACAGTTCCAAAAGAAGAAAAAATAAAGCCTTCAAAAATAACATTTATCTGGCCAATTAAAGGAGAGATAAGCTCAGGGTTTGGAAAAAGGGGTGGAGGATTTCATCAGGGAATAGATATTAAAGCAGAGGAGGGTTCTCTGATTAAGGCAGCGGCTGATGGCATTGTCTCATACGCTGATTTTAGACCAACCTATGGAAATGTTATTATTATTTTGCATAAGGATGGCTTTGCCACGGTCTATGCCCATAACAAAAAGAACCTTGTCTCGGTTTCCCAAAGGGTAAAACAGGGAGATGTTATTGCCCTGGTTGGAAAAACAGGAAATGCAACCGGCTTTCACCTTCACTTTGAGATAAGAAATAAAGGAAAAGCAGAGAATCCCTTAATTTACCTACAAATGCGTTAAATAGCTAAACACATATTAAAAAAATAGCTTCATCATACATCTTGTTTTTTAAATACTCTATCCCTTGGGCGATATGACCTTTTGCTGATCTTTCTGAGTTTAAAAAGAACCCAATCATATATTCTCCTTTTTTTAATCCCCTCCATTCGCCATTCTCTAAAAAATCGGAGGGAATAATAATCCTCTCCATGAATCATTCCACTATCATCCCTGATAACAATCTGGTTTTCTCTTTGAATATGAAACCCTGAAGGAAAGATTAAAGGCAAGAAAATAAAAATAAAGGGGGCCATAGTAATATGGCTCTTTTTGTGAGAAGGGAATCAAGCCTTTTTTGTGTTTTGTCAGAAAGGCTTTTATCAATCTCTCTAATTTTCTCAATTGTTTTATTTAATTTTTCCATAGCTTTTAATTTTAAAATAAAGCAAGAATGTTTGTCAAAATTTATCCCTTTTGCTATAATAAAAATAATGAGAGAAATTGAAAAGATTTATAAAATAAATTTGGATGCGAAGGATAATGAAAAAATCCTTATCATCAGCGATTGCTTCAATAAGGAGATAGGTGAGATAGCCATTCTTTTCAGGGATATAGGAAAAAGGCTTGGTTTTAATACAAATCTTTGCCTCTATCCTCCCCTTTCATCGCATGGAGAGGAGCCACCAATTAAGGTATGGGAAAAGGCAGGGTTTAAGATAACAAAAGAAATTTTTGAGAAAATAAAAAGGAAAGAGCCTGTTCTTCTTGACATTTCAAACCCACCCAACATTTTAATCTCAATTACAAATTTTTCAACCTCACATACAAGCTTTAGGAAAATATTAACAAAAAATGGAACAAGGTATGCAAGTATGCCTCTCTTTGAAAAATCTATGCTCTTTGGTGCATTAGATATTGATTACGAAAAAATGAATAGCTTGGGAGAAAAAATAAAAGGGATTTTAGAAAAAGGGGAAAACATAAAGGTTTCATCCCCTTCTGGCACAGAGCTAATCTTTAACATAAAGGGAAGGAAAATTACGATAGACAATGGACTGATAACAAAAAAAGGAGATTTTGGTAATCTTCCAGCAGGCGAGGTCTTTCTTGCACCAAGGGAGGAGAGTTGTAATGGTGTTTTGCTAATTGAGGTAATGGAAAAAAGGAGGCTTAAATCTCCCTTGTTTGCAAAGATAGAGAATGGGATGGTCATAGGGCTTTCTGGAGAAAAAGAGGCAAAGGAAAGACTTGAGGGAATATTTTCAAAACATCCCTTTGCAAGGAACATCGCAGAGTTTGGAATGGGAATAAATGATAAGGCAAGTAATCCAACGAATATCCTTGAGGCAGAAAAAATATTAGGAACCTGCCATATTGCCTTTGGTGATAATTCAGGCTTTGGTGGAAATATATTTGTCCCATTCCACGAAGACTATGTTGTTTTCTCTCCAACCATAGAGCTTGATGGAAAAAAGATTTTAAATGAAACCTGATGTGTATTTTGTTAAGGTAGGGGCAGAGAATACAGAAGAGAGGGTTTTGGCTTTAAA
>JBFMED010000155.1:0-5441 GCA_040753475.1 bacterium | reverse complement strand
GAATTGCATCTGTCATATTTCCGTATGCCATTCTTCTAAAGCTTTTTGGGTTGCATTTTATTCTCGTAATATTATTGATAAATCGTTCCTGCCCAAAAATCTCATCCATTAGAACTTTTACATAGTGACACATCTTCCAATCAATGTGAACATATATTGAGCTATCCTCTGACATTATCTCTCTAAGCAAAATAATTCTTTTTCTTAAAAACTCAATGTATTCTGCCCCCACAAGTCTATCATTATATGCGGTATCGTCTTCTCTACTCTTACTTACTGTTCGTGAAATTCCACTTTTGAAGTCTTGGTTTGTCCCAAAGGGAGGGTCTATATATACCAACCTAATTTTTCCTTTGATATTTGGTTCTTTTATCAAAGTTCTTAACGCTTGCAAGTTATCCCCGAAGATAAGCATATTGCTCCATCCATCAAGTCTGTTCTGACCAAAACTTACGATTTCCTTGAGAGTAACTGGGGATATGATAGCGATAATCCTTTTTAAATCTTCTTTTGCTTTGTATTGTAATTCTATACCGTTATTTGCCATTTTTCCAAAACCACCAATCATATAACTCCTGACTCCTGATATCTTCCTCCTGACTTCTTCTTATATTTCAATATGGCAAGAGAAAGTTTAAGGAGCAAGATCTCAGTAATCTCATCAGCCTCCCTCTTTATATCACCCAATTCTTTTATTTTCTTATCAAGGGCTAAAAGGTTTTTTTCAACAAGCTCCATTCCAAATTCTTCAATGATTTCTCTTAAGGATAAAAATACCGCCTTTCTTACCATACCGCTATGATCATCTATTTTTTCAAGCAAAGGCACAAAGCCATCCTTTATCCTTAATCTTCCGAATCCCTGTGCTGACATCGCCCTTATCCCCTCTTCCTTATCTTTTAAGCCAAGGATAAATGCCCTTTGCCCTTTTTCACTTCCAATGTTAATTAAGGATGTAATTATCCTCTTTTTTATCCCAACCTCTCTCTCCTGTGTCCATGCCATAAGAAGGTTTGGGATAAATTTTTCATCCCCCATCATTCCAATGCCAATAATGGCAGCTGCCCTTGTCTGAGGATCTGGGTCTTTTGTTAATTCAACAAAAAGCTTAAAAATCCTTTCTCTATTTTCTGTAATATAATTGCTCATCGTATGAGCCATTTGTATTTGAACACTCCAATTCTTGCTCCTCATTCCATCCACAAGCATACCAAATCCCTTTTCTTCACCAAGGCTGCATAGAGCAATGGATGCTTCCCTTTTTACCTCAAGCTTTTCATCCTGAAGCATCTTAATTAATGGCTTAATAAAATCAGGTTTTCCTATCTTTTTTAAGCTTCTAATCGCCTCTTTTCTTATTCTCCAATCACCATCATTAAGGGAAGAAAGGAGAAAATCTATGCGTTTCTCCTCGGCCTTAAGACCAATTGCCTTGATAATTCCGCTTTTAGCAGATACACCTTTTCCCTCTATGGGAAGGCTTACATTATATCTTTTTCCAATATTTGCAAGGGAATATGATATCTGTAGCCTTACAACACTATCCATATCATTTAATGTTCTAATAAGGGGTTTTATTGCGCTATCGCTTCCTATCTTTCCAAGGGAGGCAGCTGCTATTCTTCTTATCTTTGTGTTGTTGTGCCTTAAAGCCTTAATGAAGACATCCTGAGAGGAAGGAGGGCAAAGCTTTGCTAAAGATATATAAGCCTCTTCAGAAACCTCTAATTTCTCCTCTGATTGTGCTTTAATAAGAAATTCTATTACCTTTCCCTGCCCCATCATTGCTAAGCTTTCAGAGCATATAACCCTTAAAGCCCAATCCTTTTCCTTAAATAGCTCAATAAAAGAGGATAAAACCCTATTTCCTCCAATTTCAACAAGGCAATTACTTGCCTGCCTTTTTATTCTCCAATTCTGGTCTTTAAGAAGGGGGATTAAGTTATCTATTGCCCTTTCATCCTTAATTTTAGAGAGAATAGATATAGCCTCCCTTTTGTTGTTGGAAGCTAAAGCCCTTATATTTACCCTTAAAAGCTCATCTTCAATCTTTCCTACATATTCTATAAATTCAAGAAGAAGGGGGTCATTCGTTTTCCACCCCCTTTTTTTTAAGCAATTACACACAAAACACAAAATAAACCCTCCCTTTATAAGCCCTATCTCAAGAAGGTCTTCATTAGAAATAGAAAGACCGCTTAAGATCTTTATAATAAAATCTTCATTCCTTCTTTTAAGAAAGAAAGAAAACGCCTCTTTCATCTTGTGTTCAATAATAAGTTTAAATATAGACCTCATAATTTCTAGGTTATTTTCAAAAGCAATGAGATTATAAAGAAGGTCTAAAATGGAGAGTTTTTTGACCAGAATGTCTATTAGCCTATTTTTTTCCTCAAGTCCAAGGGATTTATAACCTGAAATAAAAGAGCCCTTTTTTCTCTTTTCAATAAATTGCGCATCCTCATCCCTTCCTAAAAATAGATGAAATATAAGCCTTTTCCCATCATCTTGCGGAAGAAAGCCTGTATTTATAAGAAATGAAAAAAGGGTGTTATTCCAGGTTAAAAAGAGGTTGTTAAAGAGGCCTTCCTTTACAGCATCATCATTGATGCTTGAGAGGATTCTTGTGGCTTCATTTTTTGTTTCCTCTCCTTTTAGCATTTCAATAAGAACAGGAATATCAGGAGAAGATGGAGGGATACACTTTGCGGTTTGGCCTGTTTTTATAAAAAAAAGGATTCTTTCTTTAGGAGATGATGGTGTGAAACCCCTTGTTGTAATTATCTCCCATACCTTTTCATTTCTATCCTTAAGATAATTAGAACAAAGGCAATCAATTGCGGAAAGGTCAGAAAGATGACAAAGGGAAGAAAAGGCAGACCTTTTTACCTCACTATCAGAATCAGAAAGGGCATTGACAAGATATGGAACTACCTCGGCTGTCCCTATTTTTGCAAGCTCTTCTACTGCCTTTTTTCTTCTTCCTTTTCCAAAAATAATTGATTTATCGGAAAGATTTTTAACAATTTTCACAAAGTCCACTACTTCTTTGTTTTCCTGCTTGTAAAAACTTGATCAGCTATTCCATATTCTACAGCCTCTTTAGCTGACATATAAAAATCCCTATCCGAATCTTCCTCAATTCTTTCAAGCTTTTGACCTGTATGTTTTGCAAGAATTCTGTTTATCTCCTCCTTTACCCTTAAGATTTCCTTTGCCTGAATCCCTATGTCAGTAGCCTGTCCTTGTGCTCCACCTAGAGGCTGATGAATCATAATCCTGGCATGGGGAAGAACAAACCTCTTTCCCTTTGTCCCTGCTGAAAGGATTAAGGCTCCCATTGATGCTGCCTGTCCAATACAGATGGTTGAAATATCACATTTTATGTATTGCATTGTGTCATATATGGCAAGCCCGGCGGTAACTATGCCTCCTGGGCTATTGATATAAATATCAATATCCCTTTCTGGGTCCTCTGCTTCCAAATAGAGCATCTGGGCGGTTATTATATTTGATATCTCATCATCAATCGGTAGGCCTAAAAATATTATTCTATCCTTAAGTAGCCTGGAAAATATATCATACCCCCTTTCACCCCTTGGGCTTTGCTCTATAACCATAGGAACAAGCTGAAATTTTTCCATTTTTACCAAACTATAGAGATTTGCTCCTGTGGTTGTTTCCACATAAAATTATGATAAATGTAGGGATTGTAAGGAAGAATCCCCCTCCATCCATCCTTTGATAGGCTTATAAGGGTCTCTGCAGGTCTTAATAGAGATACCTCAAATGGCGGTGGTAAAGTTCCATGGTCTTGCCCGCCAATACCAACCGCTCCTATTTCAATTCTTCTTGCCGTATCAAAGTATGCCTGTTGTTGCTGGTATATTTGGCTTGTATAAACAGACATAGCAGGGTCTGGCTCAACCGCATCTGATACAGGCATCGGAGAACGAGAAGACCCTGGTGTTTCTGCTTGAGGCATCTCTGGCCTTACAGAAGCACTTGCTATTTCATTTACCTCACTTGGCATCTCTGAAACATATCCTTGATTTGGCTCAATGGCATTAACTACCATATCTCATCACCTCTGATTTATTATACAAACTAAAGGAACAATTTTCAAGAATTTTTTTATTGTTTTCCTAAAAATCTTGACAAGGCTTTTAAATAATTATAAATTTTTTTTATGAAAAAAAGGCTTAATTCACAACTTATTCTCCTTGTTCTTCTTTTAACAGGGATTGGCATTGCTACCCTTTACAGCACAACATTCAGATGGGAATATCCTTTGTGGAAAAAACAGATAGTCTGGGCAATTTTTGGAATAATTTTATGCCTCTTAAGCCCTTTAATTGACTATTCAATCCTTAAAAGAAAAGGCTTACTTATCTACACAATAGGTATAATCCTCCTTGTCGTTGTCCTTTTTATGCCTCCTGTAAGGCAGGCTCATTCCTGGTTTGTATTTCCTTTCTTTTCCTTTCAGCCATCTGAGTTTGCAAAGCTTTCTACAATAATTATGCTCTCTCTCTATCTAAAGGATAAGGGATGTAGGCTCTCTTCACCCCCCTCTTTTCTCTTTCCAATTATTATTATTCTTATCCCTGTATTCTTAATCTTGCTTCAACCCGATATAGGCTCATCCCTTATCTTCTTTCCCATCTTTTTTTCTTGTGTTTATATTTTAGAGCCAAATAGGGCTATTTTTTATTTAAAGCTTTCTTTTTTCCTCCTCTTTGTTCTCTCTACAATATTCTTTTCCTGGCTTTTCTTTAAAGGATGTAGGTTTAGCTCCATTTTCATCTGGCTTTCTATAATATCCATTATTTTCTTTACAATCTTGCTTTTTTGTAATTATATCAAGAAAAACAGGGTGTCCTATGTCATTTTTTTTGTTGTGGTCTCCTCCCTTATTAGCTCCCTATTTGCCTCAGTTATCCTCAAGGATTATCAAAGAAAAAGGCTCCTTGTTTTTTTAAATCAATCATTTGATCCACTTGGTTCAGGATACAATATTACTCAATCAAAGATTGCCATTGGAGGAGGAGCTTTTTTCGGCTCCGGCTTTTTGAAAGGGCCACAAAGCAGGCTTGGATTTCTTCCTGAGAGGGCATCAGACTTTATTTTTGCGGTTTATGCTGAAGAATGGGGGTTTGCGGGTGTTTTTTTCCTTATTTTTCTATTTTTCGCTCTTACAACAATAGGGCTTAACATAGCAAAATCCTGTAGTAACCCATTTGGAAGTCTCCTTGCTTGCGGTATCTCAACAATGATTGCAGCATCATCCTTTATAAACATTGGAATCTGCTGTGGTTATTATATTTGATATCTCATCATCAATCGGTAGGCCTAAAAATATTATTCTATCCTTAAGTAGCCTGGAAAATATATCATACCCCCTTTCACCCCTTGGGCTTTGCTCTATAACCATAGGAACA
>JBFMED010000154.1:0-3181 GCA_040753475.1 bacterium | reverse complement strand
AGATGGGAAAAAAACAAAAGCCCTAAAGATAAACCACCTAAAAATAAGGCTATTTTGTTATTTGGAGAAAGATATTGATAAACGAGATAAAAGACAAAGCCAAATAATGATGTAAAAATAGGAAAATATAAAAGGAAGAACCGAAGCCCATAGAAATAAAGCACAAATACCAAGGTGCAAACACTTAATCCGACAAAGGTAGCCCTTGTATTGGTAAAGCAGAAGCAAATGTAGATAAAAATAATGCATCCCCCATAAAACAAAAGCAAAAGGGGCCTCTTTAAAGAAACTTTTTCTTGTCTCTTTTTTCCTTTGATAATTTCTTTTTTTTCGGCAATAAAGAGATACATGGAAAGGCAGGTAAATATAGCCATAGAGAGGTATGCGGCGATAAATACTGGATTTCCAAATGTTCCGATGATTCTATATCGGGTGAAGGATTCCCATCTAAGGGGATCAAGTCCAAAGAATTGGATTACACCATATACAGAGGTTATTGTCGCAACAAGGATAACGCTTAATAGAAGCCAATAGAGCTTTTCCTTTGAGACAAAGGTAAGGATGGCATAAAAGGAAATAAAATACATAATCACGACAAGAAGACCTTCATACCTCTTATATGTCCCCACAAATGCCATCCAGGGGTTTATGGAGAATATGGTTGAAATAATGGTTATAATTAACCAGGCAGATGTTGGAAGGAGAATTATTAAAGGAGGGATAGATATTTCAATTTTAGAAAGATAGGCGCTTCTGATTAGCCAGGTTGCCAGGATTACAATGGTAAGGAGATAAATGGATGTAACCTTTGATATATCAAAGCAGCTATAAAGGTGGATATCAAAGTATAAGGGTGGAACAAAGATAAGAACAATAATATAGGAAATGATTAAAGCCCTTGTGAATAGCTCAAATTTTATCTGGAAAAGATAGGCAAAGAGGGAAATTATAAGGGAAGCACCAACCCATGAGGCAAGATAATATGGGGCTGTGCCGGTAAAATCTGTCCAAGGAGAGGCAAAGTTATATTTCCGAAATGGGATAAAAACAAGGGCAAGAATTAACCCTGAGATTACCAGAATAATATTATTCTCCCTTTTTCCTTCGTTCTCTAATTTTGCCATAAATTTTAAATCCTAAATCTCTAAATCCTAAATTTCCTGTGGGTCGTATAGGAGTCGAACCTATAACCTTGGGCTTAAGAGGCCCCTGCTCTGCCGATTGAGCTAACGACCCTTTAATTTTCAAAAATTATAGTAAAACAAAGAGAACAAGGTCAATAAATTATTTGGTATTTTGGCCCTTACACAGAAAAACCTCATATGTAGCAAATATTGTATTAAATTTATCCCGATAAATTCTATCTAGCCTTTCCAAAATTCCCTTTGTCCAAAGCATCTTTCTATTTAGGGAAGAAGAATACCTTATGCTTAAAAGAAGTTCCATAATTGAGCCATATTCCTTTTTAATAACCTCGTCTTTTATAACATAGTCTCTAAATATTTTTCTTAAAATTTCCTCAATCTCTTCTTTTGAAGGAAATGATAAAGCCTTTATTTTTACATCATCTTTGAATAGCTCATTAAGGGAGAAGGCAAGCTCATTTAATGTAGTTTTTCCGAAAATGGAAAATAGCAAAACCCCATCTTTTGAAAGAAAATTTTTATATTTTTCCAAACAGGCTAAAGAATTAAACCATTGAAAACAAACATTGGATACAATCAGGTCAAATCCTTCTTTAACTTTAAATGGAAGGGCTTCTCCATCTGCAACAACAAATTTTACATTCTCTACCCTATTTTTTGCCAAACTTACCATTTTCTCTGATACATCTAATGAGATTATCCTTCCTCCAAACCTTTCCTTAAACATCCTTGTAAACTGCCCGTCTCCACATCCAATCTCAAGAACCTTATGGAAATTGTCAGAAATTAAGGCGATAAGGTTTTCTCCAATCTTTTTCTGGATTTCTCCCCCTCTGTAATACTTTGAAAATTTATCTATAATCCTTTTATCCATTCTAGAAAATCCCTATTTAAAAAAGGATTTTATAATCCAGCGCCCATCCAGGAATAAGAAGGGCATCTTTCTTATAACCCATCTCTTTGTATAGCATCTATATAAATTTTAAAATTTTAAAAAAAATCTTGACAATGATTTATTTTTAGATAAAAATTAAGCTATGGATTTTTTATTGGAGCTCGGAGTAGAGGAAATTCCAGCCCTATGGATTGATAAGGCATTGGAGCAATTAAAGGAAAAGATGCAAACTTTCCTTGAAAATGAAGGGATTGCCTTTAAGTCTATAAAGACATACGCTACACCAAGGAGGCTTGCTTTAATTATAAAAGGTCTCGGGATAAGACAAAAAGAGAAGGAAATAATTGGACCACCAGCTAGCTTTCCAATAGAAGGCTTTTTAAAAGCCCAGGGGGCTTTAGAAAAAGAGCTTTTTGTAAAAGAGATAAAGGGAAAAAGGTATTACTGCCTTACAAAAAGGGGGAAAGAGACAAAAGAGATTATAAAAAATGGCATTGCTAACTTGATAAAAGGAATTACATTTCCAAAGCAAATGAGGTGGAAGACAAGCTTTGCATTTGCAAGGCCCATAAGGTGGATTGCTTCCTTGCTGGACAATGAAATAATTGAATTTGAATGTGCGGGTGTTATATCCTCTAATAAAACAAGGGGTCTTAGGACAAAAAAAGAGCCTATTGTTGTCCCCTCCCCATCCTCATATATTTCTCTTTTAAAAGAAAATGGGATAATTATAGATTGTAAGGAAAGAAAAAAATTTATCTTAAGAAAGCTTAAAAGCGAAGCGGCTAAACTTAAAGCAAAGCCTTGGCTTAAAGAGGAATTACTTTCCGAGATTACAAACCTTGTTGAATCCCCTGTTATAATAAGGTGTAGTTTTAACAAAAGATACCTTAAAATTCCTAGTGATGTTATAATTGCAACCCTAACCCATCATCAAAGGTATGTTCCACTTATAAAGAAAAAAGGCATTGCTCCATATTTCCTTGTTGTATCAAATGGTGGAGAAAAAGGAATAATTACAAAGGGACATAACCGGGTTATTAGTGCAAGGCTTTCGGACGCAGAATTTTTCTTTAAAGAGGATAAAAAGATACCCCTAGAGAGGTTTGGGGATAGGCTAAAGGGTGTTGTTTTTCACAAG
>JBFMED010000153.1:0-10472 GCA_040753475.1 bacterium | reverse complement strand
ATATTTTAAACAAAATCTGGGTAAGCTCGGTCAAAATCCTTCCCCGATTTGTAAATTTTAGCCTTACCAAAACATCGCCAAGCTTTTCCTCATTTCTTTTTTCTTTTGCCAGATTAAGCTGGGATTGGGTGATTATCCCCTTTCTAACAAGGACATCACCTAATATATCCTCTGCCTCTATATCCCTTGTTCTTCCTGCAAAGATGCTCTTTGTTGCTTCAAGAAAAAAAGATGTGTCTACTGCGAATGGTTTAGGTTGGCTTTTTCTTATCGCACCTACAAATTGTGAGAGCGTAGAATCCTTTGTTTCCAAATCTCTTACCAGGCGATCTTCATAATACCTCTTTATAGCCTCATCTATCTGGCTCTCTGGTGCTACAACAGGCTTTACTTCGCATCCTGTTATCCTCCTAACATCATCCATCGTAATAACATCAAGGGGATCTGACATAGCAAGAACAATTGTATTACTATCTTTTACAAGGGGAAGGATTCTCTTTTTTTTAATTAAAGAATCTAGCCTCTCATCAAAAAAGGAAATTTCGCGATCAAAAAGGCTAACCTTTGGGATATTCATCTGGCTTGATAAAGCTTCACATATCTTCTCCTCAGAGATAAAATTAAGCTCTACCAGAATCTTTCCAACCCTTTTCTTTGTTTCTCTCTGAAGAAACAATGCCTTATTAAGCTTTTCCTCGTCTATCAATCCTTCCTTTAGAAGAATCTCTCCTAATCTTTTGTCTTTCATTTTCCAAATAGCTTTTCTATCCAGGATTTCTTCTTTTGCTTCTTTACCTTTTGCTCATTAAGAAACATAATCATCTTCCTTCTTTCAATATAGCCAAGCCTGACAAGGGTATGACCAAGTCGCTCCCCTGGATTCTTTGCCTGTTCCCTCAATGCCCGTGCAAGCTGCTCTTGCGAGATCATCCCAGTTCTAACCAACAAATCACCAATTTTTTCAGCCATAGTTTTAGACAGAAGACAGGCTATCAGAAAACAGAAGGACAGACTATCAGAGGACAGATAATATGTCTGTTGTCTGAACGTCTGTTGTCTGTTGTCTCATTTTAATTTTATCTTTATCCTTGCAATTCCCCATTCTTCATATTTTCCCTCCTTCAAGGAAGCAAACCTCCATCTTAATATAGAATTCATCGCAAGGCTATCAAGCTCTCTATATCCGAATGAATAAAGGATTGTAGTTCTATCAACGCTTCCATCTGGTAAAACCCAGAATTTAAAACTTCCCTCAAGTGATATACCCTTTTTTTCAAACCATTCTGGAATCTTAAATCCCTCTTGATAAAAAATTGCCCTTCTTGCCACCTCTCCTGTAATTTCTAGTGTATATGGACCTCCTTTACCCTCTCCCTTCCCACCTTCTCCTCCTCCCTCTCCTTTTCCCTCTCCTATACCAACACCCCCTTTTGTTCCTGTTCCTGTAAATATCTCTCCATAGGTATTGGAAATATTAAGAGCTGGTCTTATAGGCTTCCAGGGCAAAATTTCCTCTTTAGCTGCTTTTTTTGTGCTTGGCATTTCCTCTGGTATTATTCTTTTAGGTCTAAATCGTGAAGGAATGGCTTCGCTCTTTGCTGATGGCCTAACAGGTCCCCTTGTTGCCTTTCTTTGTATAGGAAATATTTCTCTTCTTGGTGCTTCTGGAATAGAAACAAGGGATACCTCGATTATCCTCTCCTCTTTTATCTCCTTATTCAAAATAATAAAGGATGAAAGAAAGAGAAAAGCACTATGAATGATCAAAGAACCTACAAATCCCATTTTAAAAACTAAAAACGCAAAATGCAAAACGCAAAATAACAACTAAAAATTCAAAATAAAATTGCATTTTATTAAATCCTTACCATAAGTTTTGCATTTTGCATTTTGAATTTTGCATTTTCTTAATCCAAACTAAAGCCACTGTGCAGGGCATTTGCTGCTTCTTCCATCTTGCTTTTTTCAATAACACAGGATATCTTTATCTCTGATGTAGATATCATATCAATATTTATCCTTTTATTCCCCAGGATTTTAAACATCTTTGCTGCAATACCTGGATGGCTTTTCATTCCAACCCCAACAATAGAGACTTTGGCGATATTATCATCAGAAAGAACTTTCTCTGCACCAAGCTTTTCTTTTATTTTTTCTATAATCCCTAAGCTTGTGGAAATATCAGTCCTATCTACTGTGAATGAGATATTTGCCTTTTTATCAGGGCTTTGGCTCTGGACAATGATATCTACATTTATTCCGCTGTCTGCCAATGCCTGAAATATTTCAGCCGCTGTTCCTGGTTTGTCTGGAATACCGATAATCGTAATTTTTGCACAATTTGGATCTGTTGGTATTCCTGAAATAATTGGCTCTTCCATTGTGATCACCTCCTCACAAATAATTGTTCCTGGATTATCATTAAAACTTGACCTTAAATGAATAACAACGCTATGCTTCTTTGCAAATTCAACCGCCCTTGTTTGTAAAACACCAGAGCCTAAAGATGCCATTTCAAGCATTGCATCATACGAAATAATATCCAGCTTTTTTGCCTTTGGAACAATCCTTGGGTCTGCAGTATAGACACCATCAACATCTGTATATATTTCGCAATACTCTGCATCCAAACAACGAGCAAGGGCAACGGCTGTTGTATCAGAGCCACCCCTGCCAAGGGTTGTAATATCATCCTCTTCTGTTATACCTTGAAACCCTGTAACAATTACAATATTATCCTCTGAAAGCTCCTTGTTTATCCTTGATGTATCTATCTCTTTTATCCTTGCCCGGCTAAAGCTATTGTCGGTTAATATTCCCACCTGCGAGGCAGTTAAAGAAATTGCCTCCTGCCCTTCATTGTGAATAGCCATAGAAAGGAGGGCGGCTGAGATTTGCTCTCCGGTTGAAATAAGCATATCAAGCTCCCTCTTATGAGGATTTTCTGTTATTTGATGGCTAAGGCTTATAAGCTCATCCGTTGTATCTCCCATAGCAGAAACAACAACCACAAGATAGTTATTTTTCTTTTTTAGCCCAGTTATTCTCCTTGCAACCCCTTTTATCCTATTTGGGTTTGCAAGTGAAGAGCCTCCATATTTTTGTACAATTAGCATATATTTATCTTACAGAAAAATAGGGGATATGTCAATGGAATAAATTTAAAAAAAGGTTTTGAATTTAGAATTTTGGTCATTTGAATTTGTTTTAAGATTTCGGATTTCGAATTTCGGATTTCATTTGTTCCATTAAAGCTAAACACATACGGGATTTTATACTATGGAGGAGCTAAACACATACAAAAAATGGCATGAAACCCATACCAGTTAATCCACAATTACCTCTATCCTTCCGTCAATGTCTTTAATGTATTGCCTTTCTCCTATCTTTACAGGCTTTCCAGAGGAAGATTTTATCGCCTCTCCTACCGCAGATATATCAACATTATAAAATTTTTGTATAGCCCTTTCAACTTCTTCAAAGGAAAGGGGTTTTCCCCTTATTCCGTAGGGATTTACTGTAATGTATAGCCCTTCGGGAAGGTTTTTTATCTCAAAGCTTGCTGGTTTTTCTTTTTCCTTTTCTATTCTTTCTTCTATCTCAACCCAAGGACCCTTTATCCCTTTTTCAAAAAATAGACTTATTTCATCATCTAATTCAATAAACCCTATCCTATCACCGCTTAATTTAAGGAAGCTCCCTGCCCTTTCCCTTTCTTCCTTTAAAAGGGCTATTGATTCTGGATATTTTTCCCTTTGAGCTTCTATTTGGGGTTGTGTCAAAACAATCTCAAAGGGCTTATAGGCTACTTCTTTAATTCTTCCTCCCTCCTCTTGAAACCCTATGCTATCAGATTGCTTTTTTATCTCAATAGCATTAATCTTTGTCTTTGGATATACGCATTCACAAGAAATCCTTCCTCCCCTTTTTAGCCTTATTGTTGTCTCTTCTTGTTCCACAGAGCCAATAATATCTGCAAAAATCTCCCTTGCTTCTATCTCTCCACCCACAAGGCCTTTAACCCCTTTTTCTATAGCAACAGGCAAGGTAAATTCTGGTATTTCTGGCTTATTTTTTGACATCATTACACCCTTTTTTCCAACAATGTATATTTTATCAGCCGATGCCTTGCACCTCATTCCTGTATTTATAACAATTGCTCCCCCTGCATTAAGGGTAGATTCAGATGCTGATTGGGCGATAATGTCATATTTTGCATCAATAGATGTCTGGGAAAGGATATGTCCAGAAACATAAACGCTCTCCCCTGATGAAACATTACAGGAATTTCCAATATCTCCTCCTATCTCTATACCTTGTAAAGCATTTATCTTTAACCCCTCCTTTACAGAGCCAGAAATAATTACCTTCCCAGAAAAATCCAAATTCTCCTCAAGGTCTCCATCTATTACAAGCGTTTTAATAACATCGCACCTATTTCCATCCCATGTTAGCATTCCTGCACCTTGTGAATACAAAATATTTTGAGAATAAAGCCTTGTATTCCTTCCGCTAATAATTTCAAAGTCATCACCAAAAATCCCAGGAATCTCCTCTCCTAGACAATTTATCCCATTATTTCCCCTTGTTTTTTCCTTTTTTATGGCGAGAATTTGTCCTGGTATTACATCAAATTTATCCTCATATTTGTAAAAATAAGATGCATTTTCTCCCTTTGTTGGAACAAGACAAGATGCAGCAAGAAATGGTTTATGATAATCCTTTTTTAAGGCAAGAAGGATTTTTTTCTCATCTATTCCATAAATTATCCCCTCCTTCTTTAAAAGCCACAAAACCTCTTTATACCTTATTTTTCTTCCCCCTGTTTTTGGCTCTCCTATTGTCAAAAGAACCTTTTTTGCCTTTATTTCGCCTTCATCGATTATCTCTATCTTAACAGAGCTATCAAGATCCGGGATATATTGCCTTTCTGCTATCTTTGTTGATTTTCCGTCCATTTTCTCAATCGCTGTTTTTATGTTATGTTCGTCTAAAAAAACAAATTCTGATGCGCTAAGAAGAACATCCTCCATATTTACAGGTTTTCCCCTTATCCCTGGTGGATTTATGGTAAGATAAACGCCGTTTTGCGTATTATCAATCTTAAAAGAGCCAGGGGCTTCTTCCTTTTCCTTTATTTTTAAAGCAATCTCCTTTTCCTTTTCCCTCCAGGGCCCTTCAATTGTTTTTGGAAAGAATAATGAAAGCTTCTCATCAAGGCTTATGGATGAAATGTCTGAAAGAGAAAGGAATTCTTTTGCCCTTTCTTTTTCATTTGATAAAAGGGCAATTGAGGGAGGAATATCCTTCATACTTGTTGAATATGGAATGAATGTAAGATGTGCAGGGATTTCTTCGTAAGGATGCTTTACTATCTTTCCCAATTCGCTCTTAAAGCATCCTCCTCCCTCAAATGGCCTAGAGACAAGGAGAAATGCCTTCCCTATTTTTATACTCACCTTTGGATATACCGCATCCTGAACGCTGATCTTTCCTTCTTCACTCTTTATAACTACATCTGTCTTCTTATGCAAAACAGAGCCAATTTGCTCAACATCAATAAATTCCGAAACCTCTATTTTTCCTCCACCCACCAAGCCTTTTACTCCAGATGCCATAGCAATGGGAATGGTAAATATAGGAGGGGGTGGTGTTCCCTTTGTCATTATTATCCCCTTTCTTCCTGTAATAACAAGGGATTTAGCAACAACATTGCAATCAGTAACCCCTGTTCTTGCAATAAGAGAGCCTCCAACTGATATATTTGAAAAGCATACTGAGTTTGCGACAACATCACCCCTTGCAGAAATAGCTATTTCCTGACCATCCTCTCCTTTTATATCAGAATCTATCTCAATAGAGCCACCCGAGGTTATCTCACACCTTAAGGAGATCTGCCCTTTTATTAAAATCCCTCCCTCTGAGGTAATCTTTACCCCCTTTTTCAAAGAGCCGTTTATAATAACCTTTCCAGCAAATTCAATGTCTTTTTCACAATCGCCATCTATTTCCATAACCTTTTCTACATCAACTCTGTTATTCGTCCAGAATACCCTACCAAAGGAAGAAGAATACAAAATATTTTCATCTTTTGAGAGAAATGTATTCCTTCCCGCCTGGATTTTAAAATCGCTGCCCAATATCCCTGGAATAACTTCTCCTATACAGTTAATTCCCCTTTCACCAATTTTTGGGGCTTCTTTTATTGCCAATATCTGGCCAGGAATCACATCTGGGTAATCATAAGGTTCTTTCCCAAATTTATAGATATAGCAAGCATCATCTCCCTTTTTTGGAAATATAGCAGAAGATATGAGAAATGGCTTGTTGTAGTATTTTTTCTTTAAGGCTAATGCTATCTTTTTCTTATCAAATGCCCTTATTTTCTCTTTCTCAATAAACTTTATTATCTCTGAATATGGGATTTGCTTTCCCCCTTCCTTTGGTGAACCAATGGTCAAAAATGCCTTTGCATTCTTTATCTTTTCTTCGTCTTCAAGCTTTAATGTTATCTTTCCATCAATCTCTGGGATATATTGCCTCTCTCCTATCTTTACAGGCTTTTCATCCATTAGGACAATAGCATCCCTTATTGCTTCAGCCTTTAAGCCTTTATATTCCTCAAAGATTTCTATTAAATCTCTTGGTCCTACAGGAATTCCCTTTTTTCCAGGTGGATAAATTGTAAGGTATAGTCCCTCTGGAAGGTTATCAATCTTAAAAGAACCTGACATTTCCTCTTTTTCCTTCCTTTTCCTTTCTATTTCAAAAATGAGCTTTTTCCAGGGCCCATCTATGCCCTTTTGAAAAAAGATAGAAGCTTGATATTCAGAAATAAGGAATTCTTCTAGGCTATTTTCTTCTATCTGCAATAAAAGGGATGCCCCTTTTTTTGCATTGCCTTTTTCTAGGATTACAGATGGGGGATCTTTTAATATAGTTGGCCCATATATAGGCGTTATAAGCTCTGCTTCTGCCTGTTTATATGGGATTTGCAATATTTTTCCCCTTTCCTCAATAAATGTTACCTCCTCTATGGGTTTTATTATTTCCTGGCTTCTTAGACCAATGGTTATCTTTGTCTTTGGATATATGGATGATGAGGCAGATATTGTCCCTTTTTTCTCTACCTTTACTTCGGTCTTTTTATGAGAAACATCGCCCAAAACCTCGACATCAATTACCTTTTCACAATGAGCACTACCTCCCGAAAGACCAGAAAGCCCCTTTGATATAACAATAGGAATGGTAAATAAAGCAGGTGGCGGTGTTCCCTTTGTCATTATTATACCTTTGGCTCCGGTAATAAATATAGACCTTGCTTTTGAATTGCAATCATTTATCCCTGTTCTTATGATTATTGATGAGGTTGCTTGTAGGGTTGAAGAGCTTGCTAAATTTCCTATAATATCGCCCTTTGATATTATTTCTGAGCTAATTATCCCCTCAAAGACCTCTATGCTTCCACCTGCACTAACTGATGAATTTTCAATATTTAAAGAAACCTTAAGCTCTCCACCTACCTTTACCTTTGCTCCCTTTATAGAGCCAGCTACCTCTAAGCTTCCATCAAACTCTATATCCTTTGTCAAATCGCCCTCTATAGAGATAAGAGGCTCAAGGTCTACCCTATCTTTCTTCCAGGAAACAAGGCCATTTCTTGTCGCATAAATTCTTGTTCTATCCCTTGAAATAGCCGTATTCTTCCCAGCAATCATAACAATATCATCTCCCATAATGCCTTCTATTACATTCCCACATACATCCATTCCATCGCTTCCCTTTGTTGGGTTTGTCTTTACAGCAAGGAGTTGTCCGGGGATTGCCTCAAATTTATCCAATGGAGATTCCCTCTCTTCTATTTTCCCAAATCTATATAAATATTTTGCCTCTTCTCCCTTTTTTGCCTTTTTTCCAATTGCTATAAGGTGTTTTTTTTCAAAATCCCTTTCCTTTAAAACCCTTCTTATTATTTTCTCATCTATATTTTTTATTCCATTTTCTTCTATCAGGGCTAAAACGACCTCAAATTCTGGTATTTTTCCAAAAAGAACAGGATGGGTAATGGTAAGAAAGCATTGTGATTTATCCTCTGATAGATCAATTATTATCTGACTATCAAGGTTTGAAAAAGAGGGCTTTTCTAATATAGAAGAAACTTCATCCAAAATAGAGACATCCATAATAACATTATAAGGAGAACAATCAGGGTTTGCAAATAAAGTAGTGATGGAAGATACTATATAATAGCTAAACCCATACCTCAATCCTATCGCCCTGTTTAATCTCTCCTCCTTCTAAAACTTTAGCAAATATCCCCTTTTTTGGCATAATGCAGCTTCCCACTTCATAATAAATGGCACATTTTGTATGACAGGCTTTTCCTATTTGGGATACCTCAAGGATTATATCATCCCCTATCTTAAGCTTTGTCCCTATTTCTAAAGAAGAAAGGCAAATCCCGGATGTTGTAATATTTTCAGCAAAATCTCCACAAGAGACATTGGCTCCCAGCCCTCTTGCCTTCTCTATTTCCTCAATAGCCAATAAGCTTACCTGACGATGCCAGGAACCAGAATGGCCATCCTCAAAAAAGCCAAAATCTTTGATTACCTTCCAGGGAGAAAAAACTGGCATCTTCTTTTCTCCCTTGTTTTTGCTTATATTTACAGAGACAACATAGCCCATATTATAGTATCTTTCCTAATGAAAATTTAGTGTGCAAACTATAATTATAAATCATTTTCTTAAGAATTTCATCTTTTTATTGAAATTTTTTGGAATTTAAGGTATAATCCTTTTTATGGAGAAAGGGATAGGAGAAACTTTGTCTATAGTTTCCAAATCGAGGGGCATATCAAAAGATGCCCTTTTACAAGCCATACAAGAGGCATTGGTAGCAGCCTATAGAAAACGGCTTAATGTAAAGAATGTTAAGATTATCTTTAATCCAGATGCAGGGAGTGTAAGGGTATTTGTTGTAAAGGAGGTTGTAGAATGTGTTAATAATCCAGGGGAGCAAATAAGCCTAGAAAGCGCAAAAAAAATTAAAGAGGATATTACTGTAGGCGATGTGATTGAACTTGAGGAATTTGATGCCTCCTCAACGAGAATCTCTGCCCAGATAGCAAAGCAGGTTATTAGCCAAAGGATAAGGGAGGCAGAAAGGGGTTCTGTGTTTCAGGAATTTAAAAGGGAGGAGGGTGAGATTATAACAGGATTTATCCGTAAGATTTCAGATAATACGGTTTTTGTTGATCTTGGTAAAGCAGAGGCTATTCTTCCAGCCAAAGAGCAGATAAAAAAAGAAAAATATAGAATTGGGGAGAGGATAAAGGTCTATGTTATTGGTGTAGAACAGGGTCTAAAGCATCCACAGATAATTCTTTCAAGAACACATCATGGGATTGTAAAAAAGCTATTTGAGGCTGATATCCCTGAGCTACAAGATGGTTCTATTAAGATAGAAAAGATAGTAAGAGAACCTGGTGTTCGTTCAAAGGTTGTTGTTTCATCAAAAGATAAAAATATTTCTCCCATAGGAGCATTTATTGGCGTAAATGCAAGTAGGATTTCTAATATCCTAAAGGAATTTAAGGGAGAAAAGATAGATGTTATTCCATATTCAGACAACATAAATGAATTTATACAATTAAGCATTTCTCCAGCAAAGGCAAAAGAGGTTATGGTTGATGAGAAGAAAAAGGAGGCAATAATAATTGTTGATAAGGATCAATTATCCCTTGCCATTGGAAGGGATGGTCAGAATATTAGGCTTGCCGCAAAGCTTTGTGGTTTTAAGCTTGATGTAAGGACAAGAGAACAATACGAGGAGGAAAAATCCAAGCTAAACAAGGGCTTTTAAAAAAAGAAGTAATAGGCGCCGGAGGGGAGAAGGCCTATTACTTCCTCTATCTTCTATATCGGCAAAAGTAAAAAAAAACTTAAGGAATTTTTTTCTTTCCTTTTTCATCTAAAGTAAAACCCAAAAAATGCCGATAAAAAAGGTAGAATGCGCTATACATCCATTGCGTTATTTTTTATTCTTTGTGCCTTTGTGCCTTTGTGCCTTTTTGCCTCTTCTTGGCAGATACAAACCATAGATGACTCTTTAGATGATGTTGGCATGTATTCGTCCATTGCCTGTGATTCTTTGGGAAGAGCACATATTTCATACACAAACCTTACAACAGGAGGGCTAAAATATACATATTTTAATGGCTCCACCTGGACTACAAATAATGTAGGAACAACAGGCTCATCTGGATATTATACATCTATTGACTTAGACAGCAACAATTGTCCTCACATAAGCCATTACAATGCAACATATCAAAGGCTTTTACATACAAAAGGAGCTGGCACAGCAAGCTCAATTGTTGACCAATCTTATGTAGGAAAATTTAGCTCCTTAAAGATAGATATAGAACAATACCCAAATATAAGCTACTATGACGAGAACAAAAAAGCCT
>JBFMED010000152.1:0-4036 GCA_040753475.1 bacterium | reverse complement strand
AAAGGCAATATCGGGAACTCTTTCGCCTTTATCAGCCAATTTCTTGCAAAATTCATAGGTAGCAGAGTGTAAATAAAGGGAAGGCATACCCCATTCCTCCATCATTCGCCAGGGGCTCATCCCTGTTCCACCTCCTGCACCATCAATGGTAAGCAAATCAATCTTTGCCTTAGCCCCCCACTTTATTGCCATAGCCAATTCACGCAAGCCATAAGCACCTGTCTTTAAGGTGATTCTCTTAAAACCAATATTGCGAAGCCTTTCAACCTCTTTGTAAAACCCCTCCTCTTCAATAAACCCAAGCCTGCTATGACGCTCAAATTCTTTGATGGCAGCATCATGGAAGGCTTGCTGAATTACGGGGTCTGATGGGTCAGGGGTTATAATATATCCCCTCTTTTGTAGCTCTAATGACCTCTCTAATGACTTTACCTTAATTTCTCCACCAATACACTTTGCTCCCTGGCCCCATTTAAGCTCAATTGTCTCTAATCCATGCTTGCTATGGACATACTCAGCTACGCCCAAGCGGGTATCCTCCACATTCATCTGAACCAAGATTTCGCCATAGCCTCGATGATAGCGTTTATAGGTTTCAATCCTTCTATCCATATCGGGAGCTTTTTTAATCTTATGGTTAGAAGAAAGCTCTAGTTCAGGGTCAATGCCGCAGACATTTTCTCCACAGACCAAGGTAACGCCGCTGATTGCTGCACCAACCGCAAAATGTTCCCAATTTCTACGGGCAATCTCGGTTGAGCCAAGTGCTCCGGTAAAGATAGGAACCTCCATCTTAACTTTAATATCCCAGCCATATTCGGTCTCGGTATTTACTGCCGGAAAGGTTGCGGTATCCGGATTACCAGCTACACCCTCAGGTAGCCCCTTTGCACCTAGGGCATATCCCTGAATATTAAGATGTGAGTAATCAATCGGATAATTCTTATCTCCGCCTGCGGTTATCTCGCCAAATGGCCCTGGATAGATTACCTCCCTTCCCCTAAAGCTTGCCTTGAATACCTCACAATTCCCCTTACAGCCATCTATACATCTGCTACACAACCCACTTGATGGCACTACGCTCCTTGAGCGATTAGATGTTTGGGTTGCATCATTCGCATTCGGTTGTTGTAAATTCATCTTTTCCTCCTTGCACCTTAAAAAACAAAAAGGTGCCTTTTTTTGACACCCTTGTCATCTTTTCTAATACCACTTTGTATTATAGCTATTATTTTAAATAAATTTAGCTCTTCCTGTCAAATCCTTTTTTCTGACCATTTTGACTGCGTCGGGTTTCCATTTAAAATTTGCAATTTACAATTTGCAATTTAAAATTTACACTATAACTGGATGAAAATCCTGCTTAAATGGACTCTAATATTGCTTGGCCTCCTTATTATTACGCAAGGGATAGGAGGCTTTCACTTTCCTTATCTTCTTCTGTGTTCAAGCCTCTCTGTTACAATAAGCATTATCCTTTGCTTTGTTTTTGGAAGGAAAAGACATATTGCCTATTGGTTCTCTCATTTGGGAATTATCATTATTTTGTTGGGAGGGATAATAACTTATTTTTTTTCTTTTAGGGAAAATATAGGGGTAAATGAGAAAGATGTGATTTCTATACCAAAAACCAATTATTCCTTAAAGCTTTCTTCCTTTAAAATTACCTATTACAAGGATAAAAGCCCAAAAGAATTCTGCTCTAATATTGTTTTATATGAGAAAGAAAAAGGGGTTGCAAATGGCAAGATACGCGTTAATCATCCATTCTCCTTTAAAGGATATAGGTTCTATCAGATGGATTACAGAATTTCCTCTTTTGATCTGGTGATTAGCTTTAAAGAAAACGAATTTTTGGTAAAGAATATAGGCGATGAATTTAGGGTAGGTGATATGAAAATTAAGGTTTTAGATTTCTTACCCGATTTTGTTATAATAGATGGGATAGCACAAAGCAGATCTTGTAATTTCAATAATCCAGCCATAAAGGTAGAAATATCCAAAGGAAACAAAAAGGATGTATCGTGGGCTTTTTTAAACCTTGAATACCATAAGGATTTTCCTGTTAAGTTTAAGAAAATAATTCCAAAGGGGTATTTCTCTAGCATTGAGGTAGTCAAAGACCCAGGAGCAGGTATTGTATTTATTGGATTTTTTGTCCAGGCATTAGGAATAATTTTAAGATGGAGATAATTTTTTTTAAGATAACCTTTGCAATTTACCTTTTATCAGGATGCCTTTTCTTTGCTAGAAAAAGATGGGTTTTTCTTCCTATTCTTGGGTTGGTATTTCATATAACCGGCATAATTTTATATAGCCTTAAAGCAGGAAAACCTCCCTTTGCAAGCCTTTACGAATCCATCCTTTTCTTTTCTCTCTTGATAATCCTCTTCTTCCTCCTCTTTAAGCTTTGGGAGGCAGGAGGATACATCTTCCTCCTTGTCTCTATTTCTCTTTTTTATATTGTTTTTTCTCCATCCTCGCCACAGCCTTTAATGCCAGCCTTAAGAAGCTTTTGGCTTCCTATCCATGTTGCTTTGTGTTTTCTATCCTATACATTTTTTATCTTATCAGGAGCATCAGGATTGGGTTTTTTAATAAGGAAAAAAGAACCTCTATTTAAAACCATTTTATCTTTTGTAAAATGGGGTTTTATTCTCCTTACATTGGGAATCATTACAGGTAGCATCTGGGCATACGATGCCTGGGGAAGATATTGGGGATGGGATCCAAAAGAGGTTTGGGCATTGATTACCTGGCTATACTATAGCCTATTTTTTCATTCAAGGCTTATGGGAGCAAGTAAAAAGCTTTTGTCATATTTGGCTATAATTGGCATATTTGTTATTCTTTTCACATTCTTAGGCGTTGGTTTTTTATTTTCGGGATTGCACTCCTATTTTTAAATGGAATACGACATTATTGTAATTGGTGGAGGTCATTCTGGATTGGAGGCAATCTTTGCCGCCCATAATATGGGATTTTCTTCCCTCCTTATAACCCTTGATAAGAAAAAGATTGGGTTAATGTCCTGTAACCCTGCAATTGGAGGATTGGGAAAAGGGCAATTGGTAAGGGAGATTGATGCCTTAGGTGGTCTTATGGCAAAGAATATTGATGCGACAGGGATACAATTCAGGATGCTAAATACAAAAAAGGGGCCTGCTGTCCGCTCTCTCCGTGCACAGGCAGATAGGGAATTGTATAAGGTATGGTGGCAGGATAGGCTAGTAAAAGCAAATATTCCAGTCTATGAAGGCGAGGTTTCAAGGATTCTTGTTAAAGAAAAAAGGGCAATTGGTGTTGAATTGTCTAACAGAGAAAGATTTTTTGCCAAGAAAATAATTCTTACAACCGGGACATTCCTTTCTGGGCTTTTGCATATTGGGGATTGTTCTTGGGAAGGTGGAAGGATTCAGGAGAGTGCCTGCTATTTTCTTTCAGAAAACCTTAAAAGACTTGGATTTTCTTTGGGGAGGTTAAAAACTGGAACATCAGCCAGGATTCATAAGGAAAGCATTGATTACTCAAAGACAATTGAGCAATTTGGGGATAAAAAACCAGCTCCATTTTCATTTTCAACAAAGAAGATAGAAAGACCCAATATTCCCTGCTTTATTACATATACAAATTCCAAAACCCATAAGATTATAAAAAACAATCTCCATAGATCCCCATTATATCAAGGAAAAATAAAGGGCATTGGCGTTAGATATTGCCCATCTATTGAGGATAAAATTGTTAAGTTTCCAGATAGGAATAAGCACCAGGTTTTTATTGAACCAGATGGTGTTAATTCAAATATTATGTATCTAAATGGCCTCGCAACCTCCCTTCCGAAACCTGTGCAAGGAGAAATTTTAGCCTCAATTTCTGGATTAGAGAATGCAGAAATCCTTGAATATGGCTACGCTGTTGAATATGATTTTGTCTTTCCAACCCAGCTTAAACAAACATTGGAGGCAAAAGGGATTAAGGACATTTACCTTGCAGGACAGATAAATGGAACAACCGGATATGAGGAGGCAGCCTCACA
>JBFMED010000151.1:0-6896 GCA_040753475.1 bacterium | reverse complement strand
TGGGATAATCATTGGTTTTCATATCAAGCCCTCATCTGCCATAAAAGCATTAGCTGAGAAAGAGGGTGTAAAGATATATACCTATGATATTATCTATGAGGCAATAGCTGAGATAGAAAAGGCAGCTTTGGGATTACTTGCTCCAAAAATAGAGCTTAAGGGAATTGGAAGGGCAATTGTAAAGAAGATATTTAAGATTGAAAAGAAATTAATTGCAGGTTGTTTTGTTGAGGGAGGAAAAATAGAGAGTGGTGCAAAGGTAAAAATTATCCGAGGTGGTGAGGTTATTACTACCGAGACCTCAATTACTTCCCTTAAGCGATTTAAAGAGGATGTTTCCTTTGTTAAAGCTGGTGTTGAGTGTGGAATAGGACTTTCTTATTCTGATATTAAAGAGGGTGATATCCTTGAGGCGTTCGTTGCCCTAAAAGAAGAAAACTGAAACCTACCCATAAGTCTGTAGAGGCAAGTCCTGCCTAGGTTTTTAACCCCCATTTTTATCCAATAAAGAGAAAAATTAAAATTTTTCTTAAAACTAAAATTTTCCCCAAAAATCCAGATTTAGCCTAAAAGGCAGGGGGTAAGTTTCAAAAAAAAGATTGACAGGAGGGATTATAAAATGTTATCCTTTTGTTTTTATTAAGAAAAAATGTTGATGCCAAAGAAGGTTAAATATAGAAAACAGCAGAGGGGAAGAATGGCAGGACCAACAAAGGGAGGAGAGTTTCTTGTATTTGGTGATTATGGCCTTGTTGCCCTAGAGCCACATTGGATAACTGCAAGGCAGATTGAGGCAGGAAGGATTGCTATAACCCGTCATTTAAAAAGGGGTGGAAAGATATGGATAAGGGTATTTCCAGATAAACCTGTAACAAAAAAGCCTCTGGAAACAAGGATGGGAAAAGGCAAAGGTGCGGTTGACCATTGGGTTGCGGTTGTAAAACCAGGAAGGATACTCTTTGAATTAACAGGTGTGGCAAAGGAGGTTGCATGTGAGGCATTGCGTCTTGCCTCCCATAAGCTTCCCATTGCAACAAGAATATTGGAAAGAAGTGAAGGCAGCTGATTTAAGGGAATTTGCAAATGAGGAGCTTTTAAATAAAAGAAAGGAGCTTTCTTTGGAGCTTCTTAACCTTCATCATCAAAAGGTAATAAGACAGATTGAGAATCCAAGAAGGATAAGGGAAATAAAGAGAACAATTGCCCAGGTTAATACAATTGTAAAGGAAAGAGAGCTTGGGATAAGGCAAAAGTAAGATGAGAAAAGAAAGAACAGGTGTTGTAATTAGTGATAAGATGGATAAGACGGTTGTTGTTGAGGGAGAAACAATGGTTAAGCATCCATTATACAAAAAATATCAAAAGAGAAAAAAGAAATATCATTGTCATAATGAAAAAAAAGCAAAAATTGGAGATAAGGTAAGGATTATAGAAACAAGGCCTTTTTCAAAGATGAAAAGATGGGCTGTTATTGAGGTTTTGAAATGATTCAGCAGCAAACGATGCTTTCTGTAGCGGATAATTCTGGAGCAAGAAAGCTTATGTGTATGAAGGTTCTTGGTGGTTCAAAAAGGAGGTATGCTAAACTCGGAGATATAATTGTTGGTGTTGTTAAAGAGGCTATTCCTACATCACCTATCAAACAAGGCTCGGTAGTTAAGGCGGTTGTTGTTAGAACAAGGAAGGAGCAAAGGAGGGATGATGGTTCTTATATAAGGTTTTCGTCTAATTCGGTTATTATCATTGATAATGATGGAAATCCAAAGGCAACCCGTGTTTTTGGGCCTGTTGCAAGGGAATTGAGGCAAAAGAATTTTACAAAGATAATAACCCTTGCACCAGAAGTGATATAATGAAAAATCAAAATTGTGGTAAAGATTTGTTAAATGCGGAGTGCGGAATGCGGAATGATATGGTGGTAAAGATTTAATAAAATGAGCTTGAGAATAAAGAAGAATGACAGGGTCTACATTTTGGCTGGGAAGGATAGGGGAAAGGAGGGAAAGATAATAAAGGTTTTTCCTAAAAAAGAAAAAGTTCTGGTTGAGGGAATAAATAGGATAAAAAGGCATACAAGACCAACCCAGACAAATAGACAGGGAGGGATTATTGAAAGGGAATCTCCTATTCATATCTCAAATGTAGCCCTTGTTTGTCCTAATTGCACAAGCCCAACACGGTTTTCTGTTGGATTTACCTCAAACCAAGATAAAATTAGGATATGCAGAAAATGCAAGGAGCCTATAGATAGGAAGGAGTAATGGCGAGATTAAAGACAATTTATAAAGATAAGATAATTCCCCTTATGATGAAGGAGGATGGATATAAAAATCCTCTGGCTGTTCCAAGAATTTCAAAGATTGTTATTAATATGGGCGTAGGAGATGCAACAGTTGATGGAAAGCTCCTAGATAGGGCAGCAGATGAGCTTACCCTAATTTCTGGCCAGAAGGCTATAAAGAGGAAGGCAAAAAGATCAGAGGCAGGGTTTAAATTGAGAAAGGGGATGGCTATAGGATGTATGGTTACCTTAAGGAGGGAGAGGATGTATGAATTCCTTGACAGGCTTTTAAATATGGCTTTGCCAAGGGTTCGTGATTTTAGAGGATTATCACCGCAATCATTTGATGGTCAGGGCAATTATACATTGGGAATAAAGGAGGAGATAATCTTTTCTGAAATAGATTATGACAAGGTTGAAAAAATAAGGGGGATGAATATAACATTTGTAACCACAGCAAGGAGCAATGGAAGCGCAAAGAGGTTATTAGAGCTTTTTGGTTTTCCATTTGTAAAATAATTATGGCAAAAAAATCATTGATTGCAAAGCAAAAGAGAGCACCGAAGTTTAAAACGAGGTTTTATAACAGATGCAGGTTGTGCGGAAGACCAAGGGGTTTTCTTCGTGATTTTGGGATGTGTAGAATATGCTTTAGAAAATTGGCATCAGAGGGAAAAATCCCTGGTGTTATAAAGGCAAGTTGGTAAAATGAGTAAAAGCTTTGATCCAATAGCTGATATGCTTACAAAGATAAGGAATGGCCAAAGGGCGTCCCATCTTCAGGTTGATATTCCATCCTCTGGTATAAAAATACAAATAGCAAGAATTCTTAAAGATGAAGGGTATATAAAGGGATGGAAGGTAATAGAAGATAAGCTCCAGGGGATACTTAGGATATTTTTGAGGTATTCAGAGGATAAGGAGCCTATGATTACAGGGATTAAGAGAATAAGCAAGCCTGGAAGAAGAATATATGTTGGTTGTAAGAATATTCCAAAGGTATTAGGAGGGAAGGGAAGGGTTATCCTTACAACACCCTATGGTGTAATGACAGATAGAGAAGCAAAAAAGCGATTACTTGGAGGAGAGGTTATCTGCTATATTTGGTAATCCTACAGTAAAATTTAAACCACCCGTATTAACCATTTAATTAGCCATTTAAAAAAAATCAAAAAATTTTTCTTGACAAATTGTTTGTTTTGGAGTAAAATAATATTATATTGGAATGTAGCGGAGTAAAATGGAGAAATAAATGGTTCCTTTACCACTAACCTCAGAAAATGTAATTGAGAACGGAAGGGTAATTTTACCTGCAAGGTTTAGAAGAAAGCTGTTTGAGCTTGGGATAAGGTCTGTTGTTATCTCTCGGGGATTTGAGGGCTCACTTTATATCCATCTTCCAGAGGACTGGAAAAATTTTGTTGATAAATTAAACAGACTTCCTAAGGCAAAGGCAAGGGGTCTGATCAGGAAGCTTATGTTTGGAGCAGAGGAGGCAGGGATTGATAAGCAGGGAAGGCTTCTTATCTCTCCATTGTTAAGGGAATATGCGGGATTTTCAAGGGATGTTGTTATCTTAGGGCTCCCAGACAGGATGGAGATTTGGGATAAAAAAAGGTGGCTTGAATATGATAGCAAGATAAGCTTTGAAGAAATTTCAGAGGTGCTTGATTCATCTTCCAGTAATGAAGGATGAGGTATTAAACATCCTTGATGTAGCTGAAGATAGATGGTATGTGGATTGTACAGTGGGATTGGGAGGTCACGCTGAAGGAATCCTTGAGAGGGGAGGACGGGTGATTGGAATAGACCAAGACATAAGCGCATTGGAACAGGCAAAAGAAAGGCTTTCTGAATATAAAGAAAGGGTTATCTTTAATGAAGGGAATTTCAGAAATATAGGGGAGATTTTAAAAGAATTAAGCGTTAAAGAGGTTTCTGGATTTCTCTATGACCTCGGCTTTTCATCCTATCAAATAGAAAACAAAGAAAGGGGGTTTTCTTTTATGAGCGATTATCCTCTTGATATGAGGATGGATAAAAGAAATCCTATAAATGCAGAGATGATTGTGAATAGAAGCAAAGAGAAAGAGCTTTATAGGATAATTAAGGAATATGGAGAGGAACCAAGAGCAAAAAAAATAGCAAACACAATCGTTTCAAATAGACCTATTAAAACAGGAGTTGAATTAAGCTCTCTTATAATGAAGGTATATCATAGAAGGGGGAAAATACATCCTTCTACAAGGACATTTCAAGCCTTAAGGATTGCTGTAAATGATGAGCTCAATGCCTTAAGGGAATCCTTGAACCAAATATTACCCTTAGTTTCTGAGGGTGGAAGAATTGTGGTTATCTCTTTTCATTCCCTTGAGGATAGAATTGTAAAAGAGAGATTTAGAAAATGGAAAGAAGAGGGCACATTTAATATTTTAACAAAAAAACCAATAAGACCAGCTCTTTTAGAGATAAAAAGAAATCGCCAAGCAAGGTCAGCAAAACTAAGAGGAGGCGAGAAAATTGCAAAGGGTGGAGGTTAAGAAAATATGAAAAGAAGGATTAGGTGGATAGGGAATAGAAAAGAGGGTATTTTTCTCTCTATTTTTGTCTTTTTGTTTCTCTTTCTTATTGTCTTAGAGAACAACAAGATTACAAATTTAAGCTATGAAATTACAGGACAAGAAGATGAGTTAAAAAAAGAAAAAACAAAAAATGCCAATCTTACCATTGAGATTACAAGGCTTGCTTCTCCAGAAAGAATTGAGGAATTGGCAAGGTCTTATGGTCTTGTTAGTGTAAAGCCAGAACAAATTACATTTCTTCCCGATGTAATTGTAAAGGAAAAAGAGGAAGAAAGAATGGAAGCTTTTTCTTTTCTTGCAAAGATATTTGAAAGGGGCATAGAAGCGAAAGAGAGATGAAGCTTTCATTTCTTCTTTCTTCCCTTTCAGAAAAAGAGGTCTTTTATTTTAAGGATTTGGAAATAAAAAGCATCACAGATGATTCAAGGGATACAAAGGAAAACTCCCTTTTTGTTGCAATTAAGGGAGAAAAATTTGATGGCCATTCGTTTATTCAAGAGGCAATTAAAAAGGGTGCATCCTGTATTGTGGTTGAGGATAAAAAATATATTGCAGAAGATTTTACCTTTATTCTTGTTCCTTCATCTCGGAGGGCATTATCACAATTGGCATCAGCCTTTTTTGAAAATCCAGGGCAATCCTTAGAGATTATTGGAATAACAGGAACAAATGGAAAGACAACAACAGCGTTTTTAATTGAAGAAATTTTTAAAAAGGCTTCCTTTTCTATAGCAAGGTTTTCAACCATAGGACATAAGATAGGGGATTGCGATATTCCTACCCTCCTTACAACACCCCATCCATTGGAGATGTTTAAGCTCCTTTTAAAAGCAAAAAATAAGGGAGCAAAATTTGTTGTAATGGAGGTGTCATCCCATGGCCTTTCTTTAGAGAGGGTCTCTGGAATAAAATTTAAACAGGCAATCTTTACAAACCTTACACAAGACCACCTTGATTTTCATAAGACTTTTGAGAATTATCTCCTTGCAAAAAAAAGCCTTTTTTTATCTTTAAGTAAAAAGAGCAGCGCTTTTGTCAACATTGATTCTTTCTTCTATAAAAAAATTATAAGTGGAATAAAAGCAAGGATAATAACATACGGGATTGAAAATAATGCTGATATTAAAGCAAGTGATATAAAAGAAAGTGCAGATGGAATTTCTTTTTCAATTAAAGGAGAGAGGATAAAAACAAGGCTTTATGGAACATACAATATCTATAATTGCCTTGCCGCCATATCTTGTGCTATCACAAATGGAATTTCCTTTGATGTTATAAAAGAAACCCTTTCTAATTTTAAGCCACCATCTGGAAGGTTTGAGGTTATCTGGAAAAAACCCTTTGTGGTTGTTGATTATGCCCATACGCCAGATGGCTTATCTTGTGTCTTGAAAGCAGGGTTAAGCCTTATACATAAAAGAATAATCCTTGTCTTTGGATGTGGAGGAAATAGGGAGAAAGAGAAAAGGCCAATAATGGGAAAAATTGCAGAAAGATTAAGCACTATTCCCATTGTTACATCTGATAACCCAAGGGATGAAGACCCAGAAATGATTATGGAGGAAATAGAACGAGGGATAAAAAAAGCACATTTGCGGATTTTGAATAGAGAGGAAGCAATAAAAAAGGCAATAGAATTGGCAGATAAAGATGACCTTGTTTTAATTGCAGGAAAAGGACACGAAGATTACCAAATAATTGGGAATAAAAGAATACCCTTTTCCGACAAAAAAGTTGCGTTGGGAATATTAAAAGAAATGCAAAATGCAAAACAAAATAGCTCAAGGCTGAAGGCTTTAGGCTCAAAATAAAAGAGATTGTTGCTTCCCTAGAGCCGGAAGCCAAGAGCCTCGAGCAATTAAGCTTTTAGCTTTAAGTTTTTTGTATGTGTTTAGCTGGGTGAGAATAAAATGGGAAATAGGCACTTAAGGCACAAAGGCACAGAGTTTATTTGTTACTTGCTTTCTTTGTGCCTTTGTCCCTTTGCCCCTTTGTGCCTAGCTATAGGGTAGCTAAACACGTACAGTTTTTTA
>JBFMED010000150.1:0-6280 GCA_040753475.1 bacterium | reverse complement strand
TCGTTGTTTTTTGTAGATTGCGAGAGGATATAATCTTCTCCCTATATTCCAAAAGCCCCTTAATGTTTTCTATCTTCACCTTAATAAATCCTAAAGGTTATATGCCAAATAAATGTGAGCAGCTTTTTTGCTTACATTTTATGAGAAAATATACATTCATAAAAACATATTAAAAGTATTTCATTATTATGGAGAAAAAAACTAATCCAGTCAAGGAAGAAAGTTAACGATTAGAACTTCCCCAACTTTTTACAATCTATTTAATCAAAAGAGCCTACTTGAAGTAGACCAAAGGGGTCGCTTCCCTATGGTAAGGAAGATGTATAACACACAACGACCCCTTTATGAAAGGTTTTAGTAAAATTGGGGAATTTCTGACCAAACAAACCTTCAAGCTGATGGAATAATCCTTCACTTGAGAATCCATCCAGGGTAATCGCAGAGCATCTACAGATGGAAAGACAAGAACCACAGCCATGGCATAATGTAGGGTTTATCTTTGCGGTTATCTTTCCTTTTATCTCTTCCTTTTCTATGGCAGAATAGGCACAGACATCTAAACAGGCAAAGCAGGCTTTGCAAAATTCGGGGTTTACCCTTGCAATCATTGGCTCTATCTCAAGGAAATCCTTTGAAACAAGGGAGATTGCTTTAGAAGATGCTGCCCCGGCAGATTGCACACAATCTGGAATATCCTTTGGAAATTGACAGGCTCCCGCTAGGAATATCCCGCCGGTGGTTGTCTCAGAGGGTGCTAGCTTTGGATGAAGTTCTGTAAAGAATCCATATTCATCATAGGGGATGTGCAATATCTGGGCTAAATTCTTTGAGTCTTTCTGAGGGATAGCCCCGTTTGCTAAAACAATTAGGTCTGCCTCAACCTCTAATGGGATGCCGGCTAATGTATCCGCACCCTTTACAACAAGCCTGTCCTTTTTTTGATAGACCCTTGAAACCCTTCCCCTGATATAGGAGATGCCATATTGTACCCTTGCTTTTTCTATAAATTCTTCATATCCCTTACCTCCTGCCCTTATGTCAATATAAAAGACATAAACCTTGCAATTGGGAATATGCTCCTTTAAAAGGATTGCCTGCTTTGCCGTGTACATACAGCAAAACCTTCCGCAATATGGAACACCTTTTGCCTCATCCCGACAGCCTATACATTGGATAAAGACAACCCTTTTTGGCTCTTTGTGGTCTGATGGTCTTGTTATATGACCCTGGGTAGGTCCCGATGCATTTATCAGCCTTTCAAAGGAAAGACTAGAGATTACATTCTTAAATCTTCCTCCTCCATATTCTCCATAAACAGAATGGTCAAACAATGAGAATCCTGTTGCCACAATGATTGCTCCTACATCCTCGGTGATTATTTCATCATTTTGCTCATAATCAATGGCAGCTCTATCGCAGGCTTTTTTACACAAGCCACACCTTTTCTTGGTAAAATATAGGCAATTTTCCCGGTCAATTGTAGGAATCCTTGAGACAGCCTGGGGGAATAGAATATATATTGCACCCCTTGTTCCAAGCCCCAGATTAAACTCTCCCGGAAGCTTTACCGGGCATTTTTCAAGGCATAAGCCACAGCCGGTGCATTTGCTTTCGTCAATTGACCTTGCCCTCTTTCTTATCTTAACCTTAAAGTTTCCCATAAAGCCAGAGACCTCTTCAATTTCAGAATATGTATAAATTTTGATATTATTCATCCTTGAGACCTCAACCATCTTTGGGGTTAGAATACAGGCAGAGCAATCAAGGGTTGGGAATGTCTTGTCAAGCTGAGCCATCTTTCCGCCAATGGAGGCCGTTCTCTCTACAATTATTGTAGAAATTCCAGCATTTGCTAAATCTAGCCCTGCCTGAATTCCAGCAATTCCTCCACCAATAACCAATGCCTTTTTGCAAACATTGGCTCTTAATTTACTTAAGGGAATATTTCTCTTTACCTTTACACAAGCCATTTTTGTAAGCTCAATTGCTTTCTCGGTTGCCTTTTCCTTATCCGTATGAACCCAAGAACATTGCTCCCTTATATTTGCCATTTCAAAAAGGTATGGATTAAGGGAAGCCTCGCTTATACAATTTCTAAATGTCTCCTCATGCATCCTGGGAGAGCAGGCAGCAACCACAACCCTTTTAAGTTTATAATCCCTTATTGCTTCTTTAATCAGAGCTTGGCCAGGCGAGGAACACATATATTGGTAATCCTTGGAAAAGACAACCCCAGGAACATCAAGCAATTCCCTTGCTACCGAAGGACAATCAACCACCCCCCCAATATTTACGCCGCAATGACAAACAAATACACCAATCCTTGCCATTTTTTAAATAAAAAGTTTAAAATAAATTGATGTTTTTGGCAATAATTATTCTTTTTGCGTTTCTTGTTCAAGCATCAGGAATACTCATTCTCTTTAATACATCTTGCAACCTTCTTCTTATAACAACAATATTTGCCTCTTTGAAATGTATTCCGTATAGCGCAGGTTTCCTTGGATTTTTCTCCGGCTTGCTTGTTGATGCTATGGGAATAAGGCGTTTTGGAATAAACGCCTTATCTTTTTCTATAATAGCAATATTGGTAAGCATTTCTTCAAAGAGGATATACCATAGGGTTTACATTATCTTTTTCCTTGTCTTTTTAGCAACTATATTTTCTGGCATTGTCTCTTTATTTCTTCTTTTTCTTTTTGAGGGCTTTTTGCTTAATTTTTTTCATCTTTTAAAGGAGGGTTTGTATAATTCTATTTTTGCTTCTTTAGCCTTTATTTTTATAAGAAAGAGGCTATGAAAAAGAAAATTTCCTCCCTCATTATAATATTTTTCCTATTGTTTTTTGTTCTTCTTATTTCATCTTTTTATCTTCAAATAATAAGAGGAAGCTATTTTAAAAACAGGTCTTTGAAGAATAGGATACGAATAATTCCACATCCTCAATCTAGGGGAATGATATTTGATAGAAAAGGCAAGGTTTTGGCAACAAATGTAGCTAATTTTTCCATATCCATTATTCAAGAAGGTCTTTCGGATTCTCAAATAGAGGATATTTTGTCAAAGATTTCTTCTCTTATGCAATTTGACAGAGAAAAGGCAAAGAAAAGCATGAAAAAAAAATCTCTTCGTAGGTTTGAACCTGCTACAATTATAGAAAATATTTCAAAGGACGATGCTTTGAAGATAGCATCTGCCTTTTTTGATACCCCTTCTCTTGTTATAGATGCAAAGCCTCTTCGCGATTACCCAAATTCAGAGCTTGCCTCACATCTTTTGGGCTATGTTGGACTTATCACAGAAAAGGAATTTAAAGAAAAAGAGGGCTATCTTATTGATGATAGGATTGGAAAAAGCGGCATAGAGAGGAAATACGAAGATATTCTCAAAGGGAGGATGGGAGGGGATGTTATTGAGACAAATGTCTCTGGAAGGACAATTAGGGTTTTAGGGAAAGAAGAAGCAATCCCCGGGTGCACCCTTTATCTTACAATTGACAAAGAGCTTCAGGAAATAGGAGAAAGAGCCCTTTATAAAAATGGAGCAATTGTTGCCCTTTCTCCAAAGACAGGTGAGGTTTTGTGTATGGTGAGTAAGCCTGGTTTTAATCCCTCCCTCTTTCTTAAAAAGCTCTCATTAAAAGAGGCAAAAGAGACAATCCTTTCCACATCCTATCCCTTGGCAAACAGGGCAATACAATTTCGCTATCCACCTGGCTCTCTATTTAAAATTATTGATGCCTATCTTGGATTAGAAGGGGGGATTGTAGATCCCAATGAGTACATTGAATGTGATGGAAGGTTTGATGTAGGAAATAGAAAATTTTCCTGTTTTAGAAAGCAAAGACATGGAAAGATTAACATTATTTCTGCTCTTTCCCATTCTTGTAACATCTATTTTTACCAACTTGGCTTAAAAATAGGAGCAGGCAAACTAATTGAAGGAGCAAAGATATTTGGCCTTTCTTCCCTAACAGACATTGACCTCCCTTATGAAATCAAAGGAAAAATTCCATCTCCCTCCTGGAAGGAGCGTCTTTTTAAAACAAGGTGGTTTGCCGGTGATACAATTAATCTTTCCATTGGACAAGGCTATCTTCTTGCAACACCCCTTGAGATAGCTATTTTTGTCTCTTGTATTGCAAACTCTGGTAATATATTTAAGCCCTATATTGTCCAATATATAGAATATCCCGATGGAAGGGTTATAATGAAAAAGCCTGTTTTAAAAAAGAAAATAAGGATGCTTCTTAAAACCAAAAGGATATTGGATAAGGGATTGGAGGAAGTTGTTCTTTCTGGAACAGGAAGGGGTGCATATATCCCAGAAATTAGGATAGCAGGAAAAACAGGAACCGCAGAGAATCCGCAGGGAAAAGACCATGCCTGGTTTGTCTGCTATGCACCTGTTGATGATCCTAGTATTGTTGTTGTTGTCCTGGTTGAGCATGGTGGACAAGGCGGAATTGAGGCAGCACCCATTGCAAGAAAAATCTTGGCAGGCTATTTTGGGATAAAGGAAAGGATAGAGACATTTGGAACAGAAACAGCAATGGAAATAGGGACAGAAACAGAAAATATAGGAACAAAGACAGAAGATTAGGAAATTATGCAATGAGAATGCAAATTTGTCTTGACAGATAATCCTTTTTATGTTATAATACGGCTATGATAAAGAAGGTGTATATTCATCGTCAAATTGAGGAATCACTTAAAGCCTTTGTTAAAGAATTCCCTGCCGTTGTCTTAACTGGCCCACGGCAGACAGGAAAGTCTACTTTACTTACACATATCTTTGCCAAGTCGCATAAAATCCTTTCCTTTGATGACCCGTTATTACGAGAAAGGGCACTTTTAGACCCAAAGTTCTTCTTAGAAAAAGCAGGAGATAGGGTAATATTTGATGAAATTCAATATGTGCCAGAAATTCTCTCCTTTATAAAGATACTTATTGATAAAGATAGGCAAAAAAAGGGTCGTTTCATTATGACAGGTTCTTGTGCCTTTAATTTGATGAAAAATCTAACCGAAACATTAGCTGGTCGGGTTGGTATTTTAGTCTTATTGCCATTTGCTAAAGGGGAGATAGAAAACATTTCCTTTCTAAAATCAATGACTAGCCAGGACTATTTTATCCATAGTTGTCTACAAGGAACCTTCCCTGAAGTTTGCCTTGAAAAGAGGGATTCTTCTCGTTGGTATGGAAGTTATATCTCTACATACTTAGAAAGGGATATTCGCTCTCTTTATAACATAGGTAATTTAAGGGATTTTCAGAGATTCTTACAGCTATTAGCCAGCCGTTGTGCCCAAGTTTTAAATCTAAGTAGCCTTTCTTTAGATTTAGGGGTAGCAGTAAATACCGTTAAAAAGTGGATTTCTGCATTGGAAGCAAGCCAGCTAATTTACCTTTTGCCAGCCTATTATCAGAATCTGGGGAAAAGGATTACCAAAAACCCAAAGGTCTATTTCTTAGACAGCGGTTTGGTCTGCTACCTCACAGGATTAAACGATGAGGGGCATTTGATAAAAGGGCCAATGGCAGGAAGCCTTTTTGAAAATTATTGCATCCAGGAGACAGTTAAGTTCTTCTTTAACCATGGACAAAGACCAAATCTCTTCTATTTAAGAACCCATAATGGATTAGAGATTGATTTGATTATAGAAAGGGATAAGGCATTGTATCCTGTTGAATTTAAGATGGGAAAGACCATTAATCTTAAGATGGCAGACCCAATAAAGAGATTCAAGGATCTATTTTCTAAATTACAGATTAAAGAGGGAAGAATAGTCTCTTTGTGTGAAGAAGATTTCCCTTTATCAAAGGATGTCTTTAGTCAAGATATAAAAGGATACATAATGTGGCTTGAGGAGACCTTTTTGTCTTTTTAGAATTATGAAAGAAAAAATTGTCATCAAAGGTGCTAAAGAACATAATTTAAAAAATATCGATGTAGAGATTCCAAGGAATAGGCTGACGGTGATTACCGGGCTTTCTGGCTCGGGAAAATCATCTCTGGCATTTGACACATTGTATGCCGAAGGACAAAGAAGGTATGTTGAGTCTTTATCTTCCTATGCACGGCAATTTTTAGGTCAGATGGAAAAACCAGAGGTTGACTATATTGAAGGGCTTTCCCCTGCTATATCCATTGAACAAAAGCCGGTAAGCAAAAACCCAAGGTCAACTGTAGGAACAATAACCGAAATTTATGATTACTTAAGGCTTCTCTTTGCCAGGATTGGAAAGCCATATTGTTATAAGTGCAAAAAGCCGATAA
>JBFMED010000149.1:0-5325 GCA_040753475.1 bacterium | reverse complement strand
TGATGTGTTTTTGATATAATATATCCTGTTTAGAAGGTAATTCTGAATAAAGGTAGCGAAATATAGGAATTTATTACAAAACCTCACCTATTTTTCACTTTTACTCCTTTTGAAAAACCTCTTCAAAGTCATCGTCTTTAATTATACACTTATGAGGCTTTTTGGCACAACCGTAATATTCAATCATCTTTTCTTTTGTGATGCATTTAACCCCAAGATTTTCATTGCTCTTCTCTCCTAAAGGTGGGGTTTAAGAATTTCATATAACGTCTTGCGGATAAAAGAAGTTACCGAAGGCAATTTGGGGGAATCTTTAATTTCCCTTTTATCTGCATAGGTTAAGATTATACACCCTAACCTATCGTTAGTCAACAGATACATATAAGTGGGAATATCAGGGGTTAGATTTTTTCCATCTTTTGGACTGTATGGTTAGGCAACAAGACAAAAGAGCAATACCTTATATTAAAAAAGCACGAGATTGCTTTCCAAAGAATTATGTAGATTATAAAATCTGTCAGATTGCGATAGGAAGGATAAAAAAAGGGAGAATTGAAGGCTATCTCCCAATGGAAGCCCTGGAGATAGCGATGCCATCTGGGGCATTAATGAATGCCCTTTCGGGTGGTGAACTGGGTTGGAAAGATACTTTTGATGAGGAATATGGGGAATATTTTGAAGATGACAAAAACGATGATAGCAACGAAGATGTTTAGTTCCTATATTTCGCCACCATTTAGTGCATCCGATATGAGAACATTCTATAGAGACTAAAGTTTTAAGCTATCCGACCTTGAGATAAAGCCCTGCAACCTGCTATTCTGGGGTGCAAGGTATAGAATATTACTGAAACCTACCCATAAGTCACAAGAAGCAAGCCATGCCTATGTTTTTCAACACCCTTTTTATCCAATAAAGGAAAAAATTAAAAATTTTTCGTAACTATTCAGCCTCTATTATAGGAATATGTTAAATTTCTTCAATCTTTTTCTTAAAAATGCCGATAAATAAGATGAAAAATAATAGCACGCTGATGAGGCTGATGATGCGGATATTCTATGGATAAAAAAAGAAGATAAAAGACAGAAAAGAGAAAGAAATCAGCGAAAATCCGTTAAATCTGTATCATCCGTGTTCTATTCTTATGGCTATTTTCATCACTGGCTGAATAGATACCAAATTTTTAAGAAGACAGACCTCATCTTTTAAGGCTTTTGAAAGAAAAAAAAGACCCTTTTTTAGCAAAAAACCAAATTTACCCTAAAAATATGGGTATTTCAGAATATTATGGTTGTGAAAAAGCCTCATATTAATGTATAATTTATACTTAAAACAAAATTTGCTTCTTAAGATACTTCGTATTCGGTTTTCGGGATGGTTTGGAAATTTAGGATTTGGAATTTTTACATATGGTTTCTTAAAAAACCAATTGCCTTTGGGTATAAATGGAACTAGAAGGATTGTTTTGTCCATATTGTGGGGGGGAGCTTAAGATAAGCGAAATAGAATGGGCAGATGGTATCGTCAAATGCGCCTGTTCAGAATGGCCATTCCTTTCAAACATCCTTATTTTAAAAAAGGGTGATGAAACAAAGAGGGCAATTGAGTATATAAAAAAGGGAAAGCCAGATAAAGCGGCATTTCTCTTTTTGATGAAGGAGAGCAAAAGCCTATTTTTTGCCTGGGCTTCCTTACACAGGATAAGCTTCTTTACCACAATGGGGCTTTGGGGATATAAATTCTGGACAGAATACACAAGGTATAGGTTTTCCTCGCCGACATTTTTATCCTTCATCCCCCTTGCGTCTATCATCAAGGAAACAGGGGGTGAAATCCTGGATTTTGGCTGTGGGGTTGGTCATAGCCTGTTCTTTCTCTCAAAATGGATAGCATCTGAGAGGATTACAGCGGTTGACAGGCAATTTTCAGCCCTCTATTTAGCAAAGAAATTCTTTTGTAAAGAGGCAAGGTTTATCTGCCTTGATGGAGATTTCTCCCTTCCCTTTTCCAATAACACATTTTCTAATATCCTCTCTTTGGATTCATTTCATTTTGTTTCTGCAAAAAAGGGCTTATCTTCTGAGTTTATGAGGGTATTGAAGGATAATGGGATAATACTTCTCTCCCACCTTCATAACAAAAATAGGGAGAATGCTGTATCAGGCATTCCACTTGCACCATCTGATTATATCAGGTTATTTAAAGGAATGGAATACAGGGCAGTTCCGGATTATAAAATAAAGGAATCCGCTTTTGAAGGAAAGCTAGATATTTCTATAAACGAGGATGTGGGAAGCTTTGCCTCCTTTTCCCTTATCCTTACAAAAAACCCAAAAATCTTTAAGGGATATGCAATAGATATTCTTGAGAACCTTAAAAACCCCATAATAAATCCAATATACAATGTAAAAGAGAAAAAGGCTGGTTTTATTGTAAAAAGAAGGGGTTTAACTGGACTATATAGAAATGAATATCCAGATGTGGAAACATATATTAAGAAAGAGGCATTTATCTACAAGAGGGATATTGAGGCAAGGAAAAGGGAGCTATTTACAAAGCTCTTTTTGGTTGATGCACCAGCAGGATATAAATAATGTTGATAAGAGAGATATTTGAGGATTTTGAGAAAAAGAGGCTCTCAGAGTATGCAACCCTCTCAAGCAAGAGCATGGGAAGGGAAAAGGAGGAGGAGCCTTGCTCAATAAGGACAATATTCCAGAGGGATAGGGACAGGATAATCCATTCAAGGGCATTCAGGGAGCTTAAATACAAAACACAGGTATTTTTACTTCCTGAGGTAGAATCCATCAGGACAAGGCTTACCCATACGATTGAGGTTGCTCAAATTGCAAGGACAATTGCCAGGGCTTTAAGGCTAAACGAGGATTTAACCGAAGCAATTGCTCTGGGACACGACCTTGGACATCCTGCATTTGGTCATACAGGCGAGGATGCTTTAAGGGGTGTTTGCCCACTTGGTTTTAATCATTCTGAACAATCTTTAAGGATAGTAGAGGTATTAGAGAAGGATGGAGAGGGATTAAACCTTACATATGAGACAAGAGATGGAATATTAAAGCATTCATTGGGAGAGGATGACCTATTGGCTTACGATTTTAGAAAAGCAGGGCCAATTACACTGGAAGGTGCAATTGTTCTCTTTTCCGACAAAATTGCCTATATAAACCATGATATTCAGGATGGAGAGGAGGCAGACCTTATATCAATTGAGGATCTTCCAAAGGAAGAGATAGGGCTATTGGGAAGAAAAAGCTCAGAGAGGATAAACAAGATGATAAAGTCAGTTATTACAGAGAGCCTGGGAAAGGATTATATCTGGATGGAAAAGGAGGTATTAGAGGCAACAGCAAGCTTGAGAGCATATCTTTACAAAAACCTATATCAACACCCAAGGATACAGGAGGAGGCAGAAAAGGCAAAGAGGGTTATTGAGGAGCTATATTCGTATTACCTTAAGAATCCAGAGAGAATAGAGGAGAGATTTTGGTTTCTTAAAGATACACCAATTGAAAGGCTTACCTCTGATTATATTGTAAGCCTTTCTGATATGTCTGCCCTCAATTCATACAAAAGCATATTCTTCCCCATTCCATGGAAAGAAGCAAAGTAATTTAGGATTTAGGAATTAGGATTTATTAAATTGAATATGCAAATAGGGGGAATTCTTAAGGAAAAAAGGGAGGAAAAGGGGCTAAGCCTTGAGGAGATAGAAAGGAGGACGCTTATCTCAAAAAGGTATCTTTCTTCACTTGAGAATGATGATATATCTGTTTTTCCAAAGGTCTCATCTGCCACCCAAATGATTAGGCAATATGCCAAATTTCTTGGCTTTGAAGATTCCGAGATAGCAAACATTGTAAAAAATTTCAATCCCAGAATAAGACCTTTAACAATTCTTTTTGGACCAAATACCCTTGTCTATATCATCCTCATCCTTATCCTCCTTGTGATAGCCATTATCGCGATAAATCTATAAATGAAAAAGCTCATTCTTTTTACAGCCTATGGCTTTGGATTGGGAAAGATGCCTATTATCCCAGCAACCTTTGGAACATTGATTGGTGTTTTAATCTTTCTTCTTGCAAGTCAACAAAAGATACTTTATCTTCTTATAACCCTCCTGGTTACAATAGGAGGAATAAAAATAGCAGATATTGCCGAAGATGCCTCAAAAATAAAGGATGATAGGAGGATAGTCATAGATGAGGTGGCGGGTTTTTTGATAACAATGATTGGCATTCCAAATTCTCTTTTCTATCTTTTTTTGGGATTTTTTCTCTTTAGAGCTCTAGACATTATAAAACCCTTTCCCATTCGCTATTCCCAAAGGCTCAAAGCCGGGCTTGGAATTATGATGGATGATGTCCTGGCAGGGATTTTTTCCTGTATTATTCTTAATCTTATCCATTACTTTTACGGCTTTTCTTAAAATTTCGTTGCCAAAAAGGATTCTGGACAAAAGATTGATAAGGATTGTATAATCTTTAAATGATCTTTGAAGAGAAACCGTGGGGAAGGTATGATGTCTTGGATTCTGGAAAGAATTTTAAGGTAAAGAGGATAAAGGTTTATCCTGGCCATAGATTAAGCCTTCAGCTTCACCACAAAAGGTCTGAACATTGGGTTGTTGTATCTGGATGTGCAAATGTCAGGGTTTCTGATAAGGAGCTAATCCTTAAAAGTGGAGATTGTGTTTTTATTCCTGTATCTTCTCCCCATCGCCTTGAAAACAAAGAAAAAGAAGATCTTGTTGTTATTGAAATAGCCTTTGGAGATTATATAGAAGAGGATGATATTGAAAGAATAGAGGATGATTATGGAAGATAGTAAAAAAGTCAGGAGTCAAGAGTCAGGAGTCAGGGGTCAAAATGTATAGTTAACACATTAAATCTCCATAAAATGATTTAAGATTTTAGATTTATGATTTTAGATTTTATAAGATGTAAAATTTTAATCATAAAAAATGTTAAATAAATCATAAATCTTAAATCATAAATCTTAAATTTCCTAGTATTTCTGAACATTTATGGAAGATACTATATTTTGTGTTATTTTGGTGGGAGGGCCTGGAAAGAGGCTTTGGCCACTTTCCACAAAAGAAAAGCCAAAGCCATTCCTTCCTTTGATAACAGAAAAGCCTTTGATAAAAGAAACCCTAGATAGGGTCTCTGATATATTTTCATCTAACCAAATAAGGTTTGTTTTATCCAAAGAGCATAAAAATCTTGCTCAAAAGATATTTCCTTGGTCATCTTGTGAAAACTATATCATTGAGCCAGAGCCAAGGGATACCTCAGCGGCAAT
>JBFMED010000148.1:0-4687 GCA_040753475.1 bacterium | reverse complement strand
AAAAGATAAAGCCACCCCCTCCAACAATTAGAAAGACTATAAGGTATAGCCTTTGCTTCTCAGTTAGCTTCTTCATAGGTTATATTTTAATGTTAAGCTAAACTCTGTTATTTTTTCTTCCTCCCCTTTTTCAGATGATGAAACCTCACCAAGGGTTATATTGCTAAAAAATGGATTTTCCATCAGGGCTACAATAAAATTCGCAACAGAGTAGTTAGAAAACCCTGAACAGGAGAGGGAAAGGTCACCTTCTCCTGTTGGAGAAAGGGAGGAAAGCCAGATATCTGGGGTTATGGTCTTGCTTACCTCCTCTAAAATTTTTACCCACTTAAACCTTCCCTTTATAAGGGTTTGGATTACAAAAAGCCTTCTATTTATCTCAGCATTTTCAGCCTCTATTTGTTTAATTCTATCTAATGTTGGTTGAAGGCTTGCTATTTCTTCGTTTATCTTTTTAATGTCAGATTGAAGGTTAAGCTTTTTCATATTGAGATAGAACCATATTCCAGAAAGGATCATTCCATAAAGAAGAACAATGCTTACAATAAATATACTTTGCTCTCTTTTTTTTCTTTTTTCTATTATCTCTGGTGGAAGAAGGTTTATTATAGTCATTTTTATATGTGTTTAACTGTCCTATTATTTAGACACAAAGAAAAAGCACAAAGGCACAAAGGCACAAAGGCACAAAGTAAATAAATCCTAAATCCTAAATTTCTAAATCCTAAATTTATCATTGTAGTCCTCTAAGTGCCAAGCCAATGCTTGCTGCAAATGCTGTTCTTTTTCTTTCAATCTCACCTGGCTTAAAATTACCTTTAGAAAGGTCTATATTTAAAATGGGATTTGCCAGAACAACATCTATTCCCAATCCTTGAGAAAGAAAGGCTGGTAAATTTGGAAGATTGGCACTTCCACCACTTAAAATAATCTTATCAATATTCTTTTTATAGCTTGGAAGCTGGGTATAGTAATAGGTAAATGATCTATCAAGCTCATCAAGCAGCCTTGAGGCAACAGATTCTAAACAATAGGATATTCTTCCCTTTTCATCATCTGTCACTGTCCCATATTCTTCTCCCAAAAGTATTGCGCCCTTTTCTTCCTTTTTACTTTCTGCCTCAGCAAAGCTTATTCCAAATTCATCCTTTACAGAATCGGTAAAATCATTTCCACCCACAATGATATCCCGATTAAAGGATGATGCATTTCCTTCTATGATGTTTATATTTGTTGTCCTTGCTCCAATATCAACCAAAGCCGCAACCTTTTCTCCTTGTATGCTTCCCTCTTCACATATTTCCCAAGCATCTTCTATTCCAAATGTATCAACATTGATATATACGGGATCAAGACCTACCTTTTGAAAGATATAAATATATTCATGAGCAATCTCTCTCTTTGCTGCAACAAGAAGAACTTCCATCATCTTCTCTTCTTTCTCAATAAAATCCTTTATGATATGAAAATCTATTAAAGCCTGCTCAACCTCAAATGGAATATGCTCCTCTGCCTCAAATCTTATTACCTCACGAAGCTCATCTGCTGGCATATATGGAAGCTTTAGATACCTTATTACAACAGAGGATGAAGGAATGGATATATAAACCTCACGGGCTTTTATTTTATTTTCTGATAAAAGCTTTTTAATGGCATCAATCGCTAAATTACTCCATGCATCCTTTTCATCGTCACGAAGGGGTTCTTCATGTATCTTTTTTTGGGCTAGGTTAAGAAGAAAAATCTTATCCTTCTTTTTTAGCCTACATATCTTAACGGAATCAATAGTAAGATCTATTCCGGTTGCTATTTTTCCCCAAGGGTTTTTTAACATAAAAAAATTATACAACAAATATCTTTTTTTGTCAAGGTCTTTGAAACTTTAAAAGAGGTTCCTTAAGTTGAGGATTTTTTCATATAGCTTTTTTCTTTTCTTTTATAGCATCTAAAACAGAAAGGAGGTTTCTAATAATTCCAGAAAGGGTATAAACAAGGCCTGCAATGGGAGCTTGAATCTGGGATATAACTTGGGAAATAAGAACCTCTCGTGATGGAAGGTTAGCGATACGCTCTATATCAATCTTTTCTATCCTTTTTTTGTCAAGAAATCCATATTTTATAGAGGGCTTTTTCTCCTTTTTTATAAAACCAAGCAGGATTTTGCAAGAAATAGGGGCATCTTTTGAGAAGAGAAATCCCGTTGAGCCGGTAAGCCTAGGAGATATAGGAATGCCTAAATCCTTCCCTGCTCTCATAAATAGCCTATTCTTTGCAACAACATACTTTGCATCTATCTTTGAAAACTCCCTCCTTAATTTTGTTATCTCATCAACCGAAAGGGTAGATATATCTGTTAAGATAATGGTATTGTTCTTTTCTATCCTATCCTTTATCTCATCGGTTATCTTTTGTTTTAAAATATGCCCCTTTTTCATCTTTTCTTCCATATTCAATTTAAAATTTGCAATTTAAAATTTACAATTTGCAATTTTTATTTACTCTCCCAATGTTTTTTTCATAAGCTTTGCATCTATCTTTATGCCTGGCCCCATAGTTGATGATAAGCTTATGCTTTTAATATATTGACCCTTAGCTGAGGCTGGCTTTGCCTTTGCAATGCTTTCCATAAATGTAGAGAGGTTTTGCAATAGCTTCTCCTTTTCAAAAGAGACCTTTCCAATTGAGGAATGGACAATCCCATATTCATCACACCTGTATTCAATTCTACCCTTCTTAATCTCACTTATTGCCTTTCCTACCTCAAATGTTACTGTTCCTGATTTTGGATTTGGCATAAGACCACGGGGACCTAAAATCTTTCCCAAACCTCCCACTGACTTCATCATATCAGGCGTTGAAATGCAAACATCAAAATCAAGAAACCCCTTTCTTATTTTCTCAATGAGGTCTTCATCGCCAACAATATCAGCTCCGCTTTTAGATGCCTCATCTGCCTTTTCTCCCTTTGCAAACACAGCAATCCTTTTCTTCTTTCCCGTTCCCTGAGGCAGAACAATGGTTCCCCTAACCTGCTGGTCTGCGTGTTTAGGATTCACACCGAGTCTTATATGAAGCTCCACGCTTTCATCAAACTTGCATTTTGCCATTTTCTGCAAGATTGAAATTCCCTCTTCTGGTGAATAGCTCTTGTCCTTCTCGTAATCTACTTTTTGCTCTTTATCCATAAAGATAAAATTTTACCATCATTTAAATTGCTTTGGCAAGAAAAAATTTACAATTTACAATTTAAAATTTAAAATTATTGGATGGAATTCATTGCAGATTTTCATCTTCATTCAAAATATAGCAGGGCAACCAGCAAGGATATGGATATTCCAGAAATGGCAAGGTTTGCCAGGCTAAAGGGTATTTCCCTTTTAGGCTCTTCTGATTTTACCCATCCGGTCTGGCTTTCTAACCTTAAGGCACATTTAAAAGAAATTGAGGGTAATCTTTTTGAGTCCAATGGCATAAAATTCATCCTGACCTCTGAGGTATCCAATATCTATAAGGATAAAGAAAAGCTTGCCAAGGTTCATATTATCATTTTTTCTCCAAGCCTTGAGATATGCGATAGGATAAATGAAAAATTACAAAGATATGGAAGCCTCTTTGCTGATGGAAGACCCATCCTTTCCCTTTCCTCTCCTGATTTAGTAAAAATGCTTCTGGATATAGATAGCCGCATATTCATTGTCCCAGCCCATATCTGGACACCGCATTTCTCTGTATTTGGAGCAAATTCAGGGTTTAACTCAATAAGCGAATGCTTTAAGGAGGAATCCCCTAATATATATTGTCTGGAAACAGGGCTTTCATCGGATCCAAAAATGAATTGGAGGCTATCTATGCTTGACAAATATACCCTTATTTCAAACTCTGATGCCCATTCTCCAGCAAAGATTGGAAGGGAGGCAAATGTGTTTAATTGTGAAATAAGCTATAACGCCATTATTTCTGTTCTGAAAAATAAGGATAAAAGCAAATTTTTAAAGACCCTGGAATTTTTCCCAGAGGAGGGAAAATATCACTATGATGGACATAGGAATTGCCAGATTTCCCTTTCTCCTGATGAGACAAAGAAGCTAAATTTAAAATGCCCAAAATGCGGAAAAAAATTGACCATTGGCGTAATGCACAGAGTCTGCGAGCTTTCCGATAGAGACCCTGATTTTATTCCAGAAAATTCTATTCCCTACAAAAACCTTATACCATTAGATGAAATTATAGGAAAAGCCCTTGAAAAAGAGCCTACATCTGTTGTGGTAAAAAGGGAATACCTCTCTATGGTTGAAAATATAGGGGCTGAATTTGATATTTTGCTTAAGAAGTCAGAAAATGAGCTTAAAAAGGGGGTTTCTCAAAGGATATTTGAAGGGATTATGAATGTAAGAAAAGGGATGGTTGATATAGAGCCTGGCTATGATGGTGTTTATGGAAGGATAGAAATCTTTAAAAAAGGGGAAAAAAAGCCAGAGCAGATGAGCCTTTTTTAATGGTATATGTTTAGCTATTAGCTTTTGGCTTTTAGCCATTAGCTTTGGAATTGCAAATTTTAAATTCCTATATTTCGCTACCTTTATTCAGAATTACCTTCTAAACAGGATATATTATATCAAAAACACATCACAAAAAGATAGCCTCTTTTTTCCTTTGTAGATTTTTTTGTCAAATACCATCAAAACAT
>JBFMED010000147.1:0-2196 GCA_040753475.1 bacterium | reverse complement strand
GAGCTGATAACGATGCCTGCGGCATGGGTTGAGGCATGCCGTGTAAGACCCTCAAGCCTCATTGCTATATCAATAAGCTCTTTCTTTTTTTCATCACTTTTATATTCTTCTCTAAAGCTTGGAATTTTAACCAATGCCTCATGTAAGGTAATACCTAGCTCCTCATTAAGCATCTTGGCAAGCTTATCACAATCACTATAAGAAAAATTAAGGACCCTTCCTGTATCACGGAGAACCTGCCTGGCAAGCATTGTTCCAAATGTAATAATTTGGGCTGTTTTATCAGAGCCATATTTCTTTGTTACATAGGAAAGTATCTCATCCCTCCTTTTGTAGCAAAAATCTATGTCAATATCTGGCAGGGAAACCCTGTTTGGGTTTAAAAACCTTTCAAATAGGAGGTTATACCTTAATGGGTCTATATCTGTAATCCCAAGGCAATAGGCAACAATAGAGCCAGCCACAGAGCCCCTTCCTGGGCCAACCGAAATTCCCTCTCTTTCTGCATATTGAATAAGGTCATGAATAATAAGGAAATAACCAGCATATTTCATCTTTGAGATAATAGAAAGCTCATATTCAAGCCTTTCCCAAGCCTTCTCATCATTATACCTTTCTTTTAAACCCTTTATACATAAGTGTTTTAAAGCCTCGTCTGGCTCTTCTTCTCCTGTTTCGTAGTGTGGGAGATAGAGAGAACCAAATTCAAGCTCAAGATTGCAAGCATCTGCGATCAATTGTGTGTTTTCTATTGCAGAGGGAATATCTGAAAATAAGGCTTTCATTTCTTCTTCGGTTTTAAAGTAAAGCTCTGGGGTTTGAAATTTTAGCCTCTTTTCTTCTTCTATTTTCTTTCCTGTCTGTATGCAAATAAGGACATCATGTGCAGGATAATCAGCCCTTTCTAAATAATGAATGTCATTTGTTGCAACAAGACCAATGGAGAGCCTTTTTCCTATTTCAATTAAGCCCTTTCTTACAATTTCTTCCTCATCAAGGTTGTGGTTTAGAAGCTCAAGGTAAAAATTTTTGCTGCCAAATATTTTAAGGTATTCTTCTGCCTTTTCTTCTGCCTCCTTAAGCCTTCCATCCAAGATAAGCCTTGGGATTTGACCCTTTGTGCAACCAGATAAAGCAATTATTCCCTTGCTGTATTCCTTAAGAAGGCTTTCATCTATTCTTGGTTTATAATAAAACCCATCAAGATAGCTTATACTTGTAAGCTTTATAAGGTTTTTATAGCCTGTTATGTCTTTTGCAAGAAGGGTTATATGGGAAAGTATTTCCTTCTGCCTTTCTTTTATGTTATTGCAAACATAAAATTCACATCCAATTATGGGCTTTATGCCATGGGCAAGGGCTGCCTTATAAAACTTTATCGCACCAAACATATTTCCATGGTCTGTGATAGCCAAAACAGACATTGAAAGGGAGGATGCCTTTTGGACAAGGCTTTCAACCCTTATTGCTCCATCCAATAAGCTATACTCAGAATGGCAATGAAGATGGGTGAATTTCATTTACAAAATTATATTTAGCCAATTGGCTTTAAGGCAAGGAAAAATTAGTGATTCTTGTCTTTTGCTATTCTGCTAACATATTCTGCGATTGCCAAGCAAGAGGTTAACCCAGGCGATTCAATACCAATTAAATTTATTAGTCCAGGGAATCCATTATCTACCTCATCCTTTATCAGAAAATCTCTAAATTCATCATCTGGACCTTGAAGCTTCGCTCTAATCCCTGCCATATCTGGAGAAATGTCTTTTTCTTCAAGCCAGGGTAAATATTTAGATGCAAAAACATAAAATTCTTTTCCTTTTTTCTCATCCACATTATAATCAATATTTTCAACATAATTAGCATCCGGTCCTAACCTTATAAACCCCTGAAGGTTAATTGTTGCATGTATACCCAAACCGTATTCCTGCTTAAGGGGGACAGGATAAACCAGGTGCTTTAATTTTCCTCCTGAAGCTCTGATAGAAAAGTAATCTCCTTTGCAAGGATATAACTTGTAATTAAGAGATGTAGTATTTAACCCTGCCAGTTTAGCAACCCTTTCTGAACCCAATCCAGCGCAGTTTATAAGTATTTCGGAAAGAATCTCCTCTTTATGGGAAGTTTTTAAGATATATCCCCTATCTGTCTTGTTAATTTCAATAATTTCACTATTAAAAGTAAATATTACCCCAT
>JBFMED010000146.1:0-6471 GCA_040753475.1 bacterium | reverse complement strand
CTCTCCCTAACCCTTTCTATGCTTAAGGCATCTTTAAGTATCCTTGCTGAACGACTCCTTAATCCTTCTATTTTACCAAAGAGAAATTTTATAAGAGAGGAGGTTATCTCATCCACAAGCCCTATTTCTACATTTGCACTACTTGCCAAGCATCTTCCAGCAAGGAGAATATTTTTCTTTAAAATGCCCTCATTGATTTTATCGCCTTTTCCCTCTAATATTTTCTTAAGATAATCTGAAACCCTCTTTGTGCTTGCCTGGGTTATCCCCAATTCAGAGGCAACCAGGATAAATACCTCCTCCCAGCGAGAGGAATAAGAAAATTCCTCTAAATAGCCAAAATAAAGCTCATTTCTTACCAGCTCAATCGCAGATAGATATTCCTCAAAGGATAAATGGACAAACCCCCAAAAACCCCTTCCCTTCTCCTCCAATAATCCACTTCCCTCTTTAAGCCTTTCTAAAAAATTATTAAGGCTTTCATCTATTCTCTCTTTAGCTATACCCTTTTCAACCAGCCTTTGTCTAATAAAATCCCTTAAATTATCCTCAGGGATTATACCAGCAGGGAATTCCTTGTGTAGCTTAAGGGCTAATGGTGCAAGGATAGGAATTGCCTCTGTTCTAAAGTCTATCCTTTGGGCTTCAGGCTGGATAATGCTTATACTCCTTGCTTGATGCCAGGTTTCCACCAAGGTTTGGATAATTCGTTCAAAAAGCTGGATGCGGTAATTGGGTAGATGGGCTTCGGTTTTATGGATAAGCAGGGTAAGGGTTAGAAGGAATGGGTTGGCAATAAAGGGAGAAAGCTGGGGTGTTTTTTCAAGCAGGTCAATAAGCCTTTCTGCCTCCCTCCCGCCTATTCTTTCTCCATCTTCATCTTCAGCCATTAGACCTTTTTCAATGGCAATCATCCATTTTTTTACCATTGACTTTGCCTCTTCAAGGGTTAGGTCTTCTATAAAATAAATATCCCCGTTTTCCAGAGAAAGCCCAGGAAAGCCAATTATTCGGCTGGTAAGAACAAATCTACTCATTGGGCAAGCCTGGATAAATGCCTCTATCCATTGGCCTATCTCCCTCCTCTCTTCTTCCGAGGGCACCTCATCCATTCCATCAAAGAGAAATATTGCCCTTTCTATTTCCTCCCCAATAAAGCTTGATATATCAATGCCAAGTATTTCTTCAAAATATAGAATAATTGCCTCTTTCCTCCCAATTAGCCTTTTATTTGCCTTCCAGATTTGGGAAAGATGTCCGATGGATACAGGAAATGGGAAAAGTGGCTCATCCAAACAAAGTCTCTCCTTAATGCTTATCCTTCCACTTGCACAGGATAAAGCAAGGTATTTTATCAAGGTGCTCTTTCCTGCCCCAGGAGAGCCAAGGATAACCGCATTTTTTCTTCTCTTTAATACCTCCTCTATGGTTAAGGGGGGTGAGGAGGAAGCTATTCTCATAAAACCCTCCTTTCTGCTTTCTTCTCTTGTCCATATTTCAGCCTCCCTTGTCTTAAATTTAAGGGGTGAAAATATATCAAAGAGGTCAATGGAGACAAGGTGTTCCTGTCTTAAACCACGAGGGATAATTTTTCCATACCTTGTCTTGATAAAATCAAGGTATTTTCTCTTTGCCAGATAGGTATCTTGAGAAGGGGGGATAAACATATCCTCTTTATCAATCTTATGGGTCTTTGGATAGACAAATAAAGGCGAATTATCCTTAATGGTTGTTCCCAGAAAGCTAAATTCCTCCTTTTCTCTCTCAGGAAGGCTTAACCATCCCTCCTCAGTTAAGACAAGGGAGTCTTTAGGGCAGGCACTTTCTGAATGTCCGGCGAGATTAAACTGGTCTGATTGAATATTCCCAAGCTTTGTTATAAAATTAACCCTGTCTACACCGATGCCAATCCTGATGTGTGCCTCATACTTCAATGTCCTTCTAATTTCTTCAAGGAGCTTTTTGCCCGCACAAACGGCATTATAAACCGCATCCTCTCCCAGAAAATAAACGGTTGCCCCATCCCCTTGAAACTCAAATGGTGCACAATTAAATCCGCTTAGAATATTTTCTACAAGGTCATGGTATGCCTTGATGTCATCTTTAAGGTTGGTAGAACCTGCCAGATCAAATTTAAATAGGACAATGGTTACAAAGTCTCCCTCTTTTATGCCTAATCTCTCATACCATTCCATATCTTCTGAGGACAAGCCTAAATTCTCCTCCCACAAGGCTTATTTCTGGCAAAGGCAGACCTGCCTTTTTCATTAGCCGAAACATTGTGGGAATACCCAATCCCACATTATGCACCAATTTTAGCCTTAAAGCATGGGCAAAAATGATTCTGTTTCTCACCGCATGGCATCCCAGAGCAAGCTCTGAGAGGTTTACTGTATTTAACAGCCTGCCCGGGCTTAATACCTCTATCCGGTCATCAAAGACAAAGAGCCTAATTTGGGAGGGGAGATTATACTCTCGGTGAACCAAGGCATTAACAAGCCCTTCCTGAATTGCCAATAATAGAGGATTGGGTTCTGAAGCAGGTCTAAGAATCTCCTCCATTATCCCAAGATGCCTTTTTACAAACTGGGTTGCCTCCCTTGCCTGGTTTTCAATCCTTCCTTCAATCTCTATTCTTTCAAGATACCTATGGCCTCCTTCAAGATCTCCCTCTGGGAATCTGATGGCGGTAATCTTTGCATAGGGTAGCCTTTTCTGTGGCTCTTTTCCAAAGCAGATAAGCCCACCAAAGGTCAAGGCTTCCTCATAATTGCTGATTATCCCACAATCTTTTAGCCTTGCACTAGACGGCTCATCTATTGTGCATAGCTCAGGCCAAGCCTTGCAGAGATAATCTACATCAATATCAGAGATTCCCGTATTTAAAACCGGGGATTCATCAGGAAAAAATGAGCCACTAGATTGAAAGAGCCTGGCAAGTTCTTGTCGGCTAATTTGCCTTTTACTTGCTCCTGCACGGATATAATAGACCCCTTTGTTTGTTCGGTATGGTCTATCTGGCCCTTTAGGAACTCTAATCGCAAGGATTATATGACTATTTATCTCTATTTTTTCCCAGGTGAGAAGCAAGGAAGGCTCTATATTCTCCCGAGAGATATTGTCTACAAGGGCTATTGTTTTATTCATTGCATCTTTGTCAAGTGTAGCAAGGGGCTCTCCCTTATCCGAGACACCAAGCAGGATAGTTCCACCTTCAGAGTTTGCCATTGCAACAATTTCAGGGGCTAGTTCATCGGGATGTGAAATTTTTGATATAAACTCCCACTTTGAATCCTCGCCTAGACCTAAGTGCTCTTCTATCTCCTTCTTATCCATTTTTCTTATGCCACAAAGAAATCTTTCCCTTTTTAAACATAAGAAATCCAAGCAAGATGTCCTTTGTGGGATTACAGGATAAAAGGTTATATTTTAAAATAAGGCTTAATTCAAAAAGCCTCCCATTCTTTTTAATCCCCTGATTAAATAGCTTATGAAAAAGAAAGACATTTTTTTCACCCGGCTTTACATTTTCCCCTTCTGATATAACCCTTAAGCTATTCATAACCCCTGCCAAGTCTATTTCCTTTGGGCATCTAACACTACAGGTTTTGCAAAGGGCACAGAGCCAGATTGTCTTGCTTTTTAAGACAGGCTCTATTTTTTCAAGCTGGATAAACCTGATCAGCCTGTTCGGGGTAAAATCCATAAAGGAAGCAATCGGACACCCGGCACTACATTTTCCACACTGGTAGCACTTTGCCAAATCTTTTTTTAGAGAATCCATAGCCTAAATCTTATAAAAAGATTAAAAGAAAGTCAATTGTTTTGCTCTCTCATTAAAGAGGGATTTTGCCGATAATTGAAATCATAGACTCTGCATATTTTAAAATGGGAGGAATTCTTTTATTTGTGGGATCGTTAAGAATTGCCTTTTCGCAGGCAACCCTTGTTTTTTCAAAGAAAATTAAGGCATTTTTTATATCATGTTTTTGATAATAGATGTCAGAAAGGCTTATCAATGCCTCGGGATGCTCGGGATTAAACTCAAGGATTTTTTTATAGCAATACATAGCCCTATCAATATCTCCCTCCTTTTTATAGATAATGGCGAGGTTAAGGTATGGCTCAATAAATACAGGAATAAGCTCCAATGCATGCCTATATTCTTTAATCGCCAAATCCCTTTCCTTTTCATCTCCCGAGAAATATAAAAGGGTATGGAGACCTCCCAGGAGGTTATAAAAGAAACCATTGGTTGGTGTAATGGAAAGGGCTTTGTCTGCTGCTATAAATGCCCTATTTACCCATTCCCTTTGTTTTTCTTTTGTTTCGGCAAATTGTGCCTTCATAAATAGGGATTCGCAGAGGGTCTCATAGTAATATGGCTCCTTTGGATGCTTTTTTAAAGCCTCTTCTGCATATTGGATAGCATTATCAAAATCGCCCCTTTCCTTTGCATATACAGCATTTTTGAATAATGTATCTGCTGTGTATATAGGAATATTTAAAAGAAGAAGCGAGAAAACAAAAGCAACAAAAAAGACAAATAAAATAATTCTTGGAGTAGAAAATTTTGGCATAATTTTCAAAGCCTTTTTCTTCTCCTGTTCCCTTAAGGCTAAACACAAAAGGGAGAGCAATATCCAGAATGTTGTGGTGTATGAGACCATTGAGAAATTGAATTGACATTGAACAAAATAGGCAATTCCGGAGGCAAGAAAGGAGGCAGATAAAAGCCTATTTTTTATCCTTAAAGATAAAACAACAATGGCTATCCAGAGCCAGATATAGATAATAAGCCCAGGGATTCCCCTTGTAACACCCATATCAACCGTCTCATTGTGGCTCCTATCTGCCTTGACATTATGTCCACCAACCACCTCAAGCTCTGCTCCCTCAAACTTTGCATAGGCAAGCCTCATTGCTTCAATCCCACAGCCTGTCAAAGGATAGGCAAGCATTGTTTTAAATCCAGCCTTCCAGAGGTATAACCTTTCAAGGGCTGTTCCCTGGAAAGCTATGCCCTGCTTGGAGACCTTAAATGTCCCTAAAATCCTTTGGATAGGTGATGTTGCTGGGTTTAATGAAAGAATTAAAAAAGCAAAGAGGAGGATTCCTAAAATAGCCTTTGTCTCAATCCTCTTTAATAACCCTTTTCCTGTTAGGATAAAAAACAAAGGCATACTTATAAAAAAGGCAAGGTATGCACCCCTTGTTCTTGTTAATAGAAGGCAAAAGACCATTATAATGAATGTAGAAATCCATAGCCTATTGCTTTGAAAGGAAAGGAAAAGGGAAAATGGAATGCTCAAAACAAGATATGCAGCTAGAAAATTTTGATTTCCAAAGAAGCAAAGGGGATAGGTTCCGCTTAATCCCTCAAATATTCCCTTTATAGATGCGATTGTCCCAACAATAACAATTGTTTTAAGGAATCTATTTATCCTTGAAGGAGAAAGAAAATTTGTAACCACAAAGAATAGAAAGATATAGCTCATAATAGCAACGAGACCCTCAAACCTTCTATATGTCCCTAAAAGGCTTTGCCAAGGAGATACAGAAAAAATGGTTGAAGTAATGCTTGAGATAAAAAATACAATTACAGGGAGATAAAGGCTGCTTCTTTTGAATGCAAAGGGATAAAAAATTATCCTAAAGGATACAAAAGCAAGGAGAATAAGGCTTAAAAAGCGAAGAAGTAAAGCCTTTGAAAGGTCAAATGTAACATAGATGTTTGTATCATAAAACAAAGGGATGAGGATAAGGATTCCTAAAATAAGATATTCTATAACTTGATCAACCCTTTTCACCCCTTAATCTTACAAAGAATGGATAAAAAAATCAATAATTTTGTATGTGTCACAATGAAAATGGGAAGAGACATGGGGTATCCCCCTCTTAAGGGTAAAATGTTAGAGAACGAAATATTCTTTCATTTCACAACCATTGATTTAATGGCAGAAAAGTCCCCTGCCTGAAGCTTATAGAAGTATAAGCCTGAGGAGAGGGGTTGGTTGTTGTCATTCTTTAGGTCAAAGGGGATTGCCCTATCTTTGCTTGTGTATGAACCAGCCTTTTTTTGTCCTAGCTCTATGCTTCGGACCTTTTGTCCGAGGATGTTGTAAATTTCTAATGAGACATTGGCATCAGAGGCTAGCTTGAATGGGATATAGCAAGAATTATTTGCTGGGTTTGGGTAAGAATTAAGGAGTTCGGAGAGTTTGGGAGTTTCAGAGGTTATGGTGATTTCTGCTTGGTTTGTTTGGGCAGATCTATTATTGATATACCTTGCCTCAATGGGGATAATCTTTATTATTGATTCTAGCTCTTCTGAGATTGCCTTGAAGATTAGGGTTTTGCCACTTGTTCCCAGGAAGAATTGGTCTTTCTCGTTTATTAAATTAAGCTTATGTTTGTCATATTCAAGGGATATGTTCATTAAGGCAAGGTTTGGGTTATCAGAGGAAAGAT